>JAJBTR010000037.1:0-14135 GCA_020860745.1 Lachnospiraceae bacterium
ATGATATAGGTATAAAATATATGAAAATAGGATTGATTTTCACCTGCTGATAGGTATAAAATATACAAAAGAGAATATTTTGTTTAAGGCTTTTTCGAACTTCGGACGACAGTGACGGAAAGTTGGAAATGCCTGTATTGTATGAAACATATTACGGACGAAAATGTCATATATGAAAGTATTGTCCGTACAGCGCAGCAAAGTATACGGACGAAATCGTTACAAAATGCAACGCGTCCGTATAGGCAACAAAAAATACGGACGAAAGCGCAGATAAAAGAATCGGAAAATAGAAAGGATCAAATAACATGAGATTAAGCATGCAGATATTTGCCTATGGGTTGAGAGAGTTTCATCCGCAGGCGGAGATACGTTCCAATGCGTTTGAAATCGAAGCGGTGCGTCTGTTTTCCGCGAATGTCACGATGGAAAAAAACACCCTGTACATCGGCAGGCTCAGCGACCTGTTCAAAAACGGGAATGACAGTGTGATCTGCACCCACAGGAATGATCTGCTGCAGCTGGATACCACAGATCTGGAGGAAGTGCTGAACCGCGTGCTGGATGTGCTTTCGTTTTATACCTCCTGGGATACCGCGATGATGAATCTGATCACGACAGGGGCGATGCTGCAGGATCTGTTTGACGCATCCGAGGGTGTGCTGCGGCGGCCGGTATTCCTGTTGGACCCGCTGCAAAGACATCTGGCGCACACACAGTGCTATGAAGTGGGAGAGGTGGATGAGATGTGGGATATACTTCTCACATCCGGTTCATGTGATATGGAATTTCTTCTGGCTTTTAACGAGGCCGACCCGGAGCGGATTACCCGGAAAGGGATATACAGCTATGAGGAGCAATATTTTCCGAATGAGTCTTATCATTATAATTTTATCATCCAGGACAGTTTCCTTGGCTCGGCGACGCTGATTGTACTGGATGGTGATATTCATGCAGGGGAATTGGATGAATATTCTCTTTTCTGTTCTTATATTGAACGTTGGTTTCAGCTTCATATTCAGGAACAGGACAATGTGATTCTCGATGCGCAGATCCGTACAGTTGTGTCCGATGAGAAAGCGGATGCTTCTGAACTGCGCCGCAGGCTGCTGCTGCTTGGCTGGCAGGAGGACGATCCGTTGATTTTTATGAAGCTTGACGCGCCGCTGCAGCCATATAGTATTAACACACATCTGGCGCATTCCCTGAACATGGCGTTTTCTCATCTGTACGCGGTTACCCTGGATCTTTCCATATGCCTGCTCTGCAACCTGAGGACTATTTCTCCGGGGGAGACGAAACGGCAGCTGGAACCGTTGCTTTCAAGCGCAAAGTATTACGCGGCGATGGGGCAGGTGTTTCATCTTGAGGATTCTTTTTATGACAATTATCAGTACGCAGAAGTTACGTCGGAGTATTGTGAAAAGAAAGTGGGGGAGGTGTATGAGGGGAAAAATTATGTTCTCCCTTATTTGCTGGAGCAGATGAAAAGCTCCATCCTTCCGGACACTCTTCATCCTGCACTGAAGATCCTGCGCAGTTATGATGACGAACATCATACAGATTTTTATGAGACGCTGCGTATTTACCTGAAAAAAGAGCGAAATATTGCTGAGACTGCCAGAACGCTGCATCTGCACCGCAATACACTCCTGTATCGCCTGAAGCGTCTGGGAGAGCTGGTTCCGGATGATCTGAATAATGACGAGGTGCGCCTTCATCTGTTGCTGTCGTTTGAGATTGCGCAGAAATACGAGGATGAGTAGGTAAGAAATCCTGGTAATGATTCCGATACTGTTTTTCCGTAAATTTGTCCGGCTTTGAATTATTACAAATTATAAAGATTCTATGAAAAACTGGCACTCGTGGTTGACGAGTGCTAAAAACTGTGTTAAGGTTTTCGCAACTTTTGAAACAGCGATTACACTATGATACAGTCCATGCGGTACAACGGTACGGGCTGTGTTATTTGCACAGTGACCTGTGAGAAATACAGCAGCTATGTTGCTATTCACACTGCATACGTAAAGGAAAGGGTTTTATATATGGATAACGCGGCATTTCAGGATTATTTCAGCAAAAAAGAAAATCTGTGCTATGAAAATGACCGGATAAGCAAAACTCTCACACAGGAGCTTGGCGTTAAGGTTGGCCTCCGCGATGAGAACGGAAAAGGCGTTCTGGCCGGGCTTACCAACATTTCTAATATCAAAGCGTTTGAGAATGTGAATGGAAAAAAGACACCGTGCCGGGGTCAGCTGACTTATCGGGGATATGATGTACGGGATCTGATTACAGGCAGTTCCGGTAAAAAATTTGCCTACGAGGAAGCTGCTTATCTGTTGCTATTCGGAGAGCTGCCTGCGGAAGCGGAACTTCAGGCATTCTGTGAGATACTGGGCGAGAAGCGGACCATGCCTTCTAATTTTACACGGGATGTCATTATGAAAGCGCCAAGCCATGATATTATGAATTCTATGACACGGAGTGTGCTTACATTGGCTTCCTATGATGAGGAGGCCGCCAATCTGGATATCGATAATGTGCTGCGGCAGTGTATGCAGCTGATGAGCATTTTCCCCATGCTTGCGGTTTACGGCTACCATGCCTACAACCATTATGACAATGATGAGAGTATGTATATCCACAGACCGGATCCGGCGCTCTCCATCGCGGAGAACTTTCTGCGGATGCTGCGCCCGGATATGAATTATACAGAGCTGGAGGCAAGAGTGTTGGATGTGGCGTTGCTGCTCCACGCGGAGCACGGCGGCGGCAACAACTCTACTTTTACAACACGAGTGGTCACCTCGTCCGGTTCAGATACCTATTCCGCTATTGCAGCGGCACTTTGTTCTCTGAAGGGGAGTCGGCACGGCGGTGCGAATATCATGGTGATGCACATGATGAAAGATATCAAGGCGCATGTGCGGGACTATGAGAATATCGAGGAGGTTTCCACTTATCTCTCCAAAATTCTGGACGGGGAGGCGTTTGATCATAAAGGTCTGATCTACGGAATGGGACACGCCGTGTACTCTCTGTCGGATCCCAGAGAGGAGATATTCAAGGGCTTTGTGGAAGCCCTCGCCGCCGAGAAAGGCATGGCGAAGGAAATGGCGCTTTATAATAATATCGAGACTGCCGCCACAAAGCTGATCGCGGACAAGAGGAAAATATTTAAGGGCGTCAGCCCGAATGTGGACTTCTACAGCGGATTTGTGTATCAGATGCTGGGGATTCCGGAGGAGCTGTACACACCGTTGTTTGCTGTTGCAAGGATTGCGGGATGGAGCGCGCACCGGATTGAGGAACTGATATCGGCCAACAAGATTATCCGCCCGGCCTATAAGAGCCTGACATCGGAGCGCCGATACCTGACCAGAGAGGAACGATAAAGTTCTTTAAAATTTATGTGAAAATCTGTCGAAAATGCTGTACATCTGTCAGAGAATGCGATATACTATATCTTGTGGTTACACAATCCTGGAAGTTGGAGATATTGTGGTATGAGTCAGTTTTCTGAGGGAATGATAGAGACGGAGGACAAAGGGCAGTATTGTCGGTTCGTACAGACGGCGGATGGGTCGTATGTATTGAAGCCGGTAAAGGTGCCGGCTCATATTATCGCGGAGCGCGAGGAGCGGCTTCGCAGACGGGAGATTTGCCGCCATGCACAGGAGAATAGAGAACGGGCAGAGTCCATCAACAGGGGTTCTGTCCTTTTTTGACGATGACGATTTGTTTTTTTGGCATTATCTGTTTCCTGTATCTGGGGATGCAGAACCGGATTTCCGCCCGGGCAGCTCAGATTACTTACCTGAAGGAGCAGATCGCGGAGCAGGAGGATGACAACGATACCAGGGAAAAGCGGCTGGCATCCGCGGAGAATCTTGAGGAGATTGCAGAGATTGCATTGGAAAAACTTGGCATGTGTTATGTGGATTCCGATCAGATCGCATATTATTCGCTGGATGAATCGGATTATATGGTTCAGTATGATGACGTGCAATAATGCCTGGCCGGAGCAGAATGAAATACATTCAGTAATAATCCGGGCTTCAGGCTGTCTTGCCATGGGCAGCATCTAGATCACCCAGAATCCAACCCACCCCAGTATAATAGCGATCAGAGCTCCCGCAACGACATCTCTGATAAAATGTATTCTGGCGATGACGCGGACTACGGCCAGAAAGACACCGGCAGCCATCATGACGATAGCGGCAGGTTTGCAGACATAGGCTGCAGCCATGGCGATAATAAATACACAGAACACGTGGCGGCTCGGGAAAGAATTTCCTTTTGTATCTTTGGGAATCAGCGGCGGACTGCTCCAGATCTCATAGGGACGAGGAGCGTTGACCGCTTTGCGGAATATTGTGACGGCCAGGAAAGAAAGCAGCGGCACCAGAAGAACACGGATTACGCGTGCATCCCGCATCAGGGCAAGCACGGCCAGCAGGACGGGGTATGTTATATAAAAAGCTTTGGAGACGATATCGTTTGAGCGGGTCAGCCTTCTTTTTTTTTGCTCGTCTGCCTCAAAAGGGCGTGCCAGTCTGTCATAAAAAGGTTTCTGCATAGGTAAACTCCTGAAGTGGTAAAGGATGTCAGCACATACCTCGGAAAATATAATAGGGTAACGCATCTGCCGCAATACTTCCGAAAATGCGATAGGGTAACGCATCTGCGCAATACTCCGGAAAAGGAAAACTGCTATCCCGTATGGGATAGCAGCTTTTTTCAATAATAAGTATTTGCTATGGATCAGTCAGCCTCGATTGCGCCTACCGGACATCCGTCAGCACAAGCGCCACAGCTCAGGCAGGAATCAGCATCAATCATGAAGTGCTCGTCGCCCTCAGAAATCGCGCCTACCGGACATGTACCCTCACAAGCTCCACAGGAAATGCAGCTATCGCCAATAACATATGCCATGATAAAATCCTCCTTTGATAATCTTTCAAGCACCGGGTGCTTCGTTTCATTCATCATAATACAAATGAAATAAGATTGCAAGAACTTTTCTTGTACAAACTGAAATACAAAAAGGAGTTAAACATGGCTTGTTTTTGTTAGTTTTGTCTATTGCCGCTGCTGCCGGTACGTCTGCAGGAAGTCGGACAGTTTTCCCATGGCTTCTTCCAGAATCTCAACCCGGGGCAGGTAGACAATCCGGAAGTGGTCCGGCTGCTTCCAGTTGAAGCCGGTGCCCTGCACGATGAGAACGCGCTTTTCCTTCAGGAAATCCAACGCGAACTGTTCATCGTTGAAGATGTTGAACTTTTTCAAATCCAGCTTCGGGAAGATATAAAATCCTGCTTTGGGCTTCACGGCGCTGACGCCGGGGATGTCATTTAAGGCCTCGTAGACGTAGTTTCGCTGTTCATAGACCCGTCCGCCGGGTACGATATAATTTTTGACGCTCTGGTATCCGCCCAGGGCGGTCTGCACGATGGACTGCGCCGGGACATTGGAACAGAGGCGCATGTTGGAGAGCATGTTCAATCCCTCAATATAGTCTTTCGCGAGCGCTTTGTTGCCGCTTAAAATCATCCAGCCGATGCGGAAACCGGCTACCATGTGTGACTTGGAAAGTCCGCTGAACGTGACGCAGAACAGATCCGGCGCCAGAGAGGCGATGGAGACATGTTCTTCGCCGTCCATGACCAGGCGGTCGTACATCTCGTCTGAGAAGATCATAAGCTGATGACGGCGGGCAATCTCCACGATTTTTTCCAGAACTTCCCGCGGATAAAGAGCGCCGGTGGGGTTGTTCGGGTTGATGATCACGATAGCTTTTGTGCGGTCTGTGATTTTTTTCTCCATGTCTTCCAGATCCGGGTTCCACTCCGACTGCTCGTCACAGATATAGTGGACGGGTGTGCCTCCGGCCAGGGTGGCGGTGGCGGTCCACAGGGGATAGTCAGGTGACGGGATCAGGATTTCATCCCCGGTATCTAAAAGTGCCTGCATGCTCAGGTTGATCAGCTCGCTGGCGCCGTTGCCGGTGTAGATGTCGGATATGGATACATTGGGGATCTGCTTCAGCTGTGCGTACTGCATGATCGCTTTCCGAGCCGAGAAAAGCCCCTTGGAATCGGAATATCCCTCGCAGTCGGCAATCTGCCGGCGGATATCATAGACGACTTCCTCCGGCGCGCGAAAACCGAACGGTGCAGGGTTTCCGATGTTCAGCTTTAAGACATGGATGCCGGAGTCGCTCATGCGCTGCGCCTCGTCCACGACAGGGCCGCGGACGTCATATAATACATTGTCGAGTTTGCTAGATTTCTGAAATTGTCTCATGGTGTGGTCTCCTCTATTAGAATCAGATGATGGTAAGTTATTGCTTATTTTATGGGGTGCCGTTTCGTTTGTGTCGGATGAATTGCCGGAAGTCGGATTTTGAACTTTCTGCTGTTCCGGTGCACTTCCAGCGGTGTACGATGGATTCTGTAAGGTACAGCTTTGGGGTGCTGTGGTATCCTGCCCGTGATCTGTTTTCACGGCTGCGGCGGGGGTTCCAGCATCCAATGAAATGCTTTCAGCATTTATGATATCCCTCGGCACATCCCCGCCCTGCAGCCAGAGTGGATTGACTTCCAGCACCTGGGCAAGCACGTGCAGGATATCCGTCCGGGGGACGGTCTTGCCGCTGCAGTACTGGCTCATGTGACTTTTGCCGATATGAACACCGGATGCCATTCCGGTCTGGTTTGCCAGCAGGATTACATCGATCTGTTTGTAGTTTTTTTCTTTCATGACGCTGTTTAAGCGGTTGGAAAATGAGTCCATAGACGTCCTCCGGGTTTTTGTTATGTTATCTGGTGAGAATGTGCGAAAGTTCAATTTCAAAGCGAGAAAATGAACCGCATAAAACTTACACTGGTTCAAATTATAGAGCGAGTTCAAAGTGATGTCAAGAGATAAGTCCGAAAAAGTTCAAATAATCTGACCGTGGGAAGTTACATTCGCTTCCTGCAATTTAAGTTTCAAGTTTACAGCCGGTAAAAAAGAAGGTAAAATAGCGAAAGATAAAAGAGGAATTTAGGAAGGAGCAGAGGAATGGATATTATAAAAACGCTCGCACAGGAGCTTGAAATACGCCCGGCACAGGCTGAGGCTGCCGTGAAACTGATTGACGAGGGAAATACGGTTCCGTTTATTTCCCGTTACCGCAAGGAGGCGACCGGTTCCCTGAATGATGAGGTGCTCCGCAAATTGCTGGAGCGGCTGAACTATCTGAGAAATCTGGAGGAGAAAAAGAAGCAGGTGCTCTCCACAATTGAAGAGCAGGGAAAACTGACACCGGAATTGAGGAGACAGATTGAGGAAGCGGCGACACTTGTGCTGGTGGATGACCTGTATCGCCCGTTCCGTCCGAAGCGCCGGACACGCGCGACAATTGCGAAGGAGAAAGGATTGGAGCCTCTGGCGAATCTGATTCGGCTTCAGATGGTAAAGCGTCCGCTTGAGGAAGAGGCGGCAGACTTCCTTTCGGAGGAAAAAGAAGTGTATACCGCCCGGGAGGCGATTGCGGGAGCGTGCGATATTCTGGCGGAATCTATCTCGGATGAACCGGATTACCGTACCCGTATCCGGGAAATGACGATGCGGAATGGTTTCCTTGTCAGTGAGGCGAAAGATGAAACGGCTCAGTCTGTCTATGAGATGTATTATCGGTACAGGGAATCCATTGCAAAGACGGCCGGGTATCGAGTGCTGGCGCTGAACCGCGGGGAGAAGGAAAAGATTTTAAATGTCAGAATTGAAGCGCCCGTGGAGCGGATTTTACAGTACCTGGAGCGAAAAGTGATCACCCGCGACAATCCGTATACGGCTTCGCTGCTGAAAGCGACTGTGCAGGATGCATACCGACGTCTGATTGAACCGGCGATTGAGCGGGAAATCCGAAATGATCTGACCGAAAAAGCACAGGAGGGAGCCATCTCTGTGTTCGGAAAAAATCTGGAACAGCTGCTGATGCAGCCGCCGATTGCCGATCAGGTGGTGCTTGGCTGGGATCCGGCTTTCCGCACCGGCTGCAAGCTGGCGGTGGTGGATGCGACGGGTAAGGTTCTCGACACGGCAGTTGTCTATCCGACGGCGCCGACCAATGAACAGAAAATCCGCGCAGCGAAAGACACGGTAAAAAAGCTGATTCAGAAATATAGCGTTACGCTCATCTCTGTGGGGAACGGGACGGCATCCCGCGAGTCAGAGCAGATTATCGTTGAGATTTTAAAGGAAATTCCGCAGAAAGTTTCCTATGTGATTACAAATGAAGCGGGCGCCTCGGTGTATTCTGCGAGTGAGCTGGCGACAGAAGAATTTCCAAATTTTGATGTGGGACAGCGGAGCGCGGCTTCCATCGCCCGCCGCGTGCAGGATCCCCTTGCGGAACTGGTCAAAATTGATCCGAAGTCGATCGGGGTCGGGCAGTATCAGCATGATATGAACCAGAAAAAACTGGGCGAAGCGCTGGACGGCGTGGTGGAAGACTGTGTGAACCGGGTCGGCATTGATCTGAACACGGCTTCTGCTCCCCTGATGGAGCATATCTCCGGTATTACGAAAACGATTGCCAGAAATATTGTCGCGTATCGCGAGGAATACGGACGCTTTCAGAACCGCAGGGAGCTTCTGAAAGTGCCGAAGCTCGGTCCGAAAGCCTATGAGCAATGTGCGGGTTTTATGCGTATTACGGGCGGAACGGAACCGTTGGATGCGACCAGTATTCATCCGGAGAGCTATGAGGCGGCGGAGCGGTTGCTGGAGAGCCTGGGAATCAGGAAAGAAGATTCAAAGGGGATTGAAATACAGGATTATAAAAAGACCGCGGCGGAAATCGGCGTCGGGGAGCCGACGCTTCGCGATATGGTAAAGGAACTCTGCCGCCCGGGCCGCGACCCGCGGGAGGAGATGCCAAAGCCGATTCTGCGCACGGATGTGCTGGAGATGAAAGATTTAAAGGAAGGCATGATACTGAAAGGGACGGTCAGGAACGTGATTGACTTCGGCGCGTTTGTAGATATTGGCGTTCACCAGGACGGCCTGGTTCACATTTCCCAGCTCACCGACAAAAAGTTTGTGAAGCACCCTCTGGAAGTGGTGAGTGTCGGAGATATCGTGGAGGTGAAGGTGCTCAGTGTAGATCTGCAGAGGAAGCGGATCGGGCTGACGATGCGTATTTAGATTTTCTGCAGCGGAAAGGTATTGATATTTATCAAATTAAAATGTTTGTTGTTTAGTAATAGGAAGGAGGCTGGGTTTTGAACAGGAAGAAAACGAACACGGAATTAAAAACAGGGACAGAAAAACCGGAGGTCATGCAGGTGAAGCGCTATGTGTTCCTGGTTGCCGGACTCTTCATCATGGCATTTGGTGTGGCCTTCTCCATCAAAGGAGGTCTCGGGACGTCGCCGATTTCCAGCGTCCCCTATGTTCTGAGCGAGGCGACGCCGCTGACCGTCGGCAATATCACCATCCTCATGCACTGCGTTTTTGTCCTTCTGCAAATTCTGATTCTCAGGCGGAGATATCAGCCCATACAGCTGCTTCAACTTGTCGTTGCTGTCGTTTTCGGCTATATGACGGACTTTGGCGTGTGGGTGATCAGTCCGCTGGAGTGTAACGGTTACATCATGAGATGGGTCTTCTGTCTGATCGGAATTGTACTTGTGGCGGTTGGCGTAAGCTTCGAGGTGACAGCGAATGTTGTAACATTGGCCGGAGAGGGTCTTGTGCTTGCCATATGCCAGGTAACGCCGGTAAAATTCGGCACAATGAAGGTGGCGTTCGATGTTACGCTGGTAGTAATCGCATGCATTCTGTCTTTCCTGTTCCTTCGCGGACTTTACGGTGTGCGTGAGGGAACGGTTGCGGCAGCTATTCTGGTGGGAACGATTTCCCGGCAGATAAATAAGCCGCTCGGGCGGCTTGGAGAGAGAATATTTACATGACAGGCCGTCGGGTTTTGTATGTGAACGTTGAAGAATTGTTAAAGATTTTTTCATAATCCTGAATGAAAAAATATTGTAATTTAATATCGAAATCCTTATAATAAAAATGTTATCCGCACAGAAATTTATCTTTTGTGTTTTGGAGATGGTATGAATTACCCTTCATTTTAAACATAGGTGAGGAAAAGTATGGAGACGCATAAGGATTTTACGAAAGGCAGGATTATAGGACCGCTGTTTGGTTTTGCCGGACCGATTTTATTTGCGTTATTTTTGCAGGCGATGTATGGCGCGATTGATCTTGCGGTCGTCGGGCGGTTCGGGACCTCCGTAGATGTATCGGCGGTTTCCACCGGGTCGCAGATTATGAGTACGATCACGTATATGATCTGCGCGTTTGCCATGGGCACGACGGTGACACTCGGGCAGAAGCTTGGTGAAGGGAAAGCGAAGGAGGGCGGTCGGATTATCGGCGCCAGTATTGTTCTTTTTCTTGCAATCGGGCTGGTTATGACGGTTCTGGTGCCGGTCTGTGCGGGCGGACTGGCCGGTCTCATGAACGCGCCGGACGAGGCGCTTTCCGAGACGGTGGCTTACATCCGGATTTGCGGAGTGGGGTCGATTGTCATCATCGCCTACAATCTGATCGGGAGCATTTTCCGGGGGCTGGGCGATTCGCGCACGCCGCTGATCACGGTGGCGATCGCCTGTGTCTGCAATATCCTGGGGGATCTGCTGTTTGTAGCAGTTTTTGGAATGGGAACAAGGGGAGCAGCCATTGCGACGGTGATCGCACAGGCTGTCAGCGTCCTCATTTCTTTTCAGATTATCCGCAGGACGAAATTACCGTTTGAGTTTAGCCGGGATCAGATTCGACCGGACGGCGCTATCACGAAAAAGGTGGCTTCGGTTGGCGTACCGTTGGCTCTGCAGGATTTTATTCTGGGTATGTCTTTCCTGATTATCCTGGCGATTGTAAACTCTCTGGGGCTGGTGGCCTCGGCGGGGGTCGGTGTAGCCAGCAAAGTCAGCAGTTTTATCATGCTGGTTCCGTCCTCTTTTTCCCAGCCAATGTCTGCGTTTACCGCGCAGAATTACGGGGCCAAACAATATGGGAGGGCGGTGCGTTCACTCTGGTACGCCATCGGGACATCGACGATCCTCGGTGTGGCATTGTTTTACCTTGCTTTTTTCCACGGGGATTTGCTGGTAGGCATTTTTTCGGGCGATCCGGAGGTAATTGCTGCGGCAGCGGATTATCTGAAAGCGTATGCGATTGACTGCATTTTTACCTGCTTCCTTTTCTGTTTTACCGGTTTTTTCAATGGAATCGGGGCGACAAAATTTGTTATGGTGCAGGGGATAGCTTCTGCGTTTCTGGTTCGTATCCCGATAGCCTGGTATATGAGCTTTCAGGAACCGGTTTCTCTGTTTCATATCGGGCTGGGGATCCCGATTTCTACTGTAGTACAGATCGGACTGTGTTTCTGCTGTTATTTCTGGGTGCTGCGGCAGAAGTTGAAAGCCCCGGCGGGTGAGAATTAATATGAAATGATACAAGGGACAAAAGGTCGCAAATACGAATGCAATCAGAAATCGTCCTCCATGGACAGAATTGTCAGCACAATTTTTGCTGCCTGTTCGGTCAGGGAGGATGCGACGGCCTGCTCCTTAATCGAGTGATTATCGCTGCCCCGGACTCCGACGCCGCAGAGTACCGGGATTCCCTGCATCGTCACAAACGCTGCGTCAGAGCAGCCTCCGGTGTAGACCGGCGCGGGGCGCGCATATCCGAGCTGCTCACAGGTATCCTGATACAGGTTCAGCAGTTTTTCCGTTCCGGGAACCGGCTCCATGGCGCGGAAGACGCCTTTGGTTTCCATCTCAGCATGCACCCGTTCATCCGCGTTGTCTTTGCAGATATCCTCTAATGCCTTCAATGCATTGTCAAAATCCCTGTTTGTCGGAAAGCGAAGCCCGACCGTGAATTCGCAGAAATCGGGTACGGCATTGCTGGTGGTACCGCCCTTTATGATTCCGCAGTTGTATAAGGCCTGATCCGGGTTTGAAAGTTCTTCTATTTTTAATATCTTTCTGGCGGCTTCCCGAATGGCGCTGGCGCCTTTTTCCGGTTCTCTGCCGGCGTGGGCGGAAACGCCGTGAACCGCGATTTTTATAATCGCTCCTCCCTTACGCCGGTAAATGACGTCCCCGTTTAACATGCCGCTCTCACAGTTGAAGGCGGCGGCGCATCCGAATGCGGCGTCATATACCCGGGAACCTTCTCCGTGTGATAAAGCGTGCGCTACCTCTTCATCTCCACTTAAGAGCAGACGGAGCTGTCTTTTGTCATATCTGAGATGCTGCAGGGTTTTGATGACCAGTATGGCAACCGCGATGCCGCCTTTGCAGTCATAGACGCCGGGACCAAAGATGAAGTCTCCCTTTTTCCGAAACGGGTTGTCGCCAAAACGCCCGACCGGGTGAACCGTGTCCATATGTGCCATTAAGGCAATGGCGGGCAGGCTGCCCGTTTCTGTTTTCGCGACCAGGCTGGCTCCGGCTTCGTCGAAAGGAATTTTTTTCGTATCCATTCCCATGGCGTTCAGGTAAGTGTCCAGGTGGGCAGCCAGGCGGTTGACGGCCTCCACATCGGCGGACGGACTCTCGATCCGTGCCATCTGTTCCCAGAGCTGCATCATGGCGGGCTTCTGTTCTGCGATGTAGGTGAGGATTTCTTCTGTATTGATTTTGCTGGTTTCCATTTTAGTCTCCATTCCTCCGCTTTTGGGGTGGCGGTATAGATTGTGGTGAAAGAAATGCGTTCCTGCTATAGCAGGCTGATCACGAACCCGGCGAGCAGTACCGACAGGATTGTCACAACGGTAATGCCGCCTACTACGTAGGGCACATTCAGTGTGTCCTCTATGTAAGTTTTCTCATCCGGAGTCTCGCCGACGGCTTCCGCTACCTCCCGGCAGATTACCACATTGCTCGGGAAGCCTAAGAACTGTTCCACACCGATACCCATGGCCAGGTCTTTGTCGCCCACCAGCCATTTCCCGATCGGGAGCAGGTAACTGACAATAAAGATGCCGAGCACCGCAAGGGCGAAGAGGATGATTGTCTGAATCGCCATCGTTCCCAGGTCGGAGAGAGATACCGCCGCGAGGGACGGGATGATGGATCCGAAGATCGCAATCATCAACAGACCGTAAGAATTGCTTCGCTGCAGCGGTTTGGGCGGCACATATCCGCCGATGCCTGAGAAGGAACCGAGAAGCAGAGCCCAGATGGCGTAATTGACTGGCGTCAGATCGCCCAGGCAGCGGGCAAGCCATGCACCGATGCAGACGATGGCGATATTGATATTCGCGGTATACAGTTCTTTGTGTTTTTCATAGAATGGGACTTTGTCGGAGGTGATGCCGGTCTGTTTTGCCTGAAATGCCGCCATTTTTGCTTCCGGGTCTGTGCGAAAATCCGCAACCAGTTTTCTGGCGTATTTGAGCCCCATGGCGGAGGCGATGGGAGCGCCGACCAGTTTTTGAACAGAATAGATCACTGCGCAGAGAGCAGCAGCTGTGGTGAGCCCTTTTTCCGTGGCGGCAGCGGTCATCAGCGATGTGGCCATGGCTGCCCCGTTGATCGCCGGCATGCCGATCAGCACGGTGTCAGATCCAATCAGCGGAATTGCAGCCAGCATCAGTACGCAGGAGGCCACCATGCAGAGTGCTGCCATGCAGACGGTCCGCCATTCCCGGATCAGCTGCCGGATGTTGATGGTGGTTCCCATGTTGAATAAAACCATGGCAATCGCCAGATTGACCAGCTGCGTCAGCCCTGCCTGGGCGATGATGGCTGAGGGGAAAACTCCCGTCAGGAATCCAACCAGAAACAGGAGCATGACGATCATCATCGCCGAGAGTTTTCCTTTGGTAAAGTGCCCGACGATGTCTCCCAGGGCAAAAACGATCACAACGATCATCAGATAAAAATACATACTTTCAAACATACATTTTCTCCTCTTTGCGATTATTTGGAACAGACAGATTTTTTGCACCTGTTCCGGTTACATTTTAATGTAAAAAACTCACCGGGTTTATTTTACATGGCTTTCTAAAAGTTTGCTATACTAATTTGCTATCATGTTATCATTGCAAAGTGTCG
>JAJBTR010000037.1:14145-14636 GCA_020860745.1 Lachnospiraceae bacterium
TAATCTTGGCTGCGGGTTATTCAGATCCATTGCATAAGTCTCTTCTATCTGCCTGATATGGTAGAGGACATTGTTGCGGTGCATGTCGAGTTTCTTTGCAACTTCGGTGAGTTTCCGGTCGCAGTTCAGATACTCATAGAGTATCTGAAGCTGCTGCCGGGATTTTTTTGTGCCGCTGTTTATCAGGTCGAGAAGCGCCGGCTCACAGTAAGAAAACATGAGTTCGTCGGAACTGTTCATCAGGAACAGATCCTGCACCCAGTAATCTTCGTAAAAAGAAAACATTTGTTCTGGATTGCCGTGAAGAATCCGGCAGACATTTTCCGCCTGTGTGTATGCGGCCGAAAACTGTCCGATTGTTGTGAAAGGGCGGCTGAAAAAGAGGTTCAGCTTCCTGCCGGAAAAGTCCTTTAATATGGGGGTAAGCTGGCTGGTCAGATAATCTTTGTAATTGGTTTCCCGGAACTTTGGCAGGTGGTACAGGATTACGA
>JAJBTR010000357.1 GCA_020860745.1 Lachnospiraceae bacterium
CGTCCGGCGTCGGGTCCAGCTTCAGATCTGTCTTCTGCGTCGGCTCTTCATCATCCTGATTCAGCTCAATCTCCTCCCAGACTTTTTTCAGATTCTTTTTATAATCTGCGGAGGGCATATTTTTCATGGAGTCATAGCCGAAGACGTACATATAGGACAGCAGTGCATCGCCGGTCGTACAGGACAGCCTGCTGCCGCCCAGTTCATCGAAGGCTTCGGCAAAATTGTTGTAGCAGGAACGGAAATCAATCCGGTCGTCCATGGACCAGCGCTCGCGGCCTCTGTGCCCGGTCAGACGGCAGAGCTTCCGGAAACTGCCTTCTTTGGTAAACTCCACGTAGTTGATATTGGTTTCATTGTAAAAATCCAGGAATTCATAGTAGATCCGGATTTCCCTGGTATCTTCCCAGGCAGGAATAATCCGGGTTGCGTAGGCGGGAATGGTGGGTGCGTCAAAGTATTTCAGCACGCTGACGCGCTTATTTCCCTCCAGCACATAATATCGGTTCAGATATTCATAGGCGATAATGGGATCGCGAATTCCCTCGCGCAGATGAGCCTCGCAGAGGCTCTTCCATTTCATGGCAAACTCACTGTTGTCGTCCAGAAGCGGCATAAAATTGGGAGCAAAGGAATTCATGCGCCCTCTTGTCTTCGTGCCAACGATCAGTTCTGACGGTATATCAATCAGTCCGAGGGGAACCTCCCCGCGGATCTCGACATTTTCCAGAATGGCGTCCAGGGCAGGCAGTGTCTCAGACTGCTCTGTCGAGGAACCTGACGGAATTTCTTTTTTTCCCATTTTTAAGGCGGATAAATAGTGCTCCTGCGGTGTAGTGTGCGGCATAATACTCCTTCCGGTGGATTTACTCAGACAGACTGTCTTTTCCCATTGGTTCCATTTTTACTTTTACGGTTATGAAAAATGGTAAATCGTTTTTGATTTGAAAGGCGCGTCCGCCGTCAGTATGACGGAGGGGAATTCCGGGTGGCTGGTGGCGTTCGGGAAATGCTGTGTCTCCAGACACACACTGCCGTAGGCCGGATAGCTCCGCCCGTTCTTTCCGTGGGAAGACGGTGATTTGGCAGGCACATAGAGCTGCAGACCGGGCTGGTCCGTAAAGCAGGTCATGCGGATGCCGGAATTTCTGGAAAAGAGTACGGCTGCCTCCGTGAGGCCGGTTCCGGACAGGACAAAGTTGTGGTCGTATGTCTTACTATATTTAAACTGGTAGTAATCGGCGCGGATGTCCTGGCCGATGGGCTTTGCCGTGGTGAAATCCATCGGGGTTCCGGCTACGGGCAGGATCCGTCCGGTGGTCAGATCGTTCTCATCGGATTCGGTAAACTGCTCCGCATTGATCATGAGGATATGATTCAGGGCGGTTTCGGCGTCCTCCCCGTCCAGGTTAAAATAGGCGTGGTTCGTCGTATTAAACACAGTATCCTGGTCGGTCTCCGCCTCATATAAAATGCACAGCTCGTTATCCTCGCTCCAGCTGTAGGTGACATGCATCGTCAGCGTCCCGGGGTAGCCCTCCTCCCCATCTGGAGAAACGCGGGTAAAATGAACCTTGTTGCCGTCAATCCGGGAATCCCAGTTGTAGTGGTGAAATCCCCGCAGACCGCCGTGGAGATGGTTGGGGCCGTTGTTGACGGCGAGCGTGTAGGTCTTGCCGTTCAGCGTGAACTCACCTTTCTCAATGCGGTTTGCGTGTCGGCCGACGACTGCGCCGAAGCTGGCGGTATCCTTCTCGTATTCTGCCAGTGTATCGTATCCCAGGCAGACATCGCGGAGGCTGCCCTCTCTGTCCGGCACGCAGATACTTACAATCCGGCAACCGTAGCTGGTGATGGTCACATAAGCTCCCTCTGAATTTTTCAGGCAGTATAAATAGGCAGTATCGCCGTCGGAGGTCACTCCGAAGGGCTGTTTTGTTATGTTCATGTCCTGTTCTCCTTTTTGGGATGGATAAATGTAATTTAGAGTTAAGTATACTGTATCTTTTTCCGGCTGACAAGTAAAAAATCCGTTACTTTTCTTTGTGTTTTCCTTTGTGCGCTTCGTTCGGAACAAAAATCTGTTCATGCTGTGTGAAATATGCTATAATCCCAACTATGATGATAACAAAAACAGAAAAAATTAACAGACAACAGCCGGAGCCGGAAAAAATAGAGGCTGCGGCGAAAATAATAAGAGAGGGCGGTCTGGTGGCTTTTCCCACGGAGACGGTGTACGGCCTGGGCGCGGACGCCCTGCTGTCGGAAGGCGCGAAGCGTATTTATGCGGCGAAGGGACGCCCTTCGGATAACCCGCTGATTGTTCATATCGCTGATTTTGAAGCGCTGGATCGCATTGCTCGCGAGATTCCACCTCAGGCGAAGCTTCTGGCGGATGCTTTCTGGCCGGGTCCCCTGACTATGATTTTTCAGAAAAGTGAGGCGGTTCCCCTGGAGACGACGGGGGGACTGGATACCGTGGCAGTCCGTATGCCTTCTCATCCGGTGGCGCTGGCTCTGATCCGGGCGGGCGGCGGCTATATTGCCGCGCCCAGCGCGAACACATCCGGCCGGCCAAGCCCGACCACGGCGCAGCATGTTGACATGGATCTGAATGGGAAAATTCCCATGATTCTGGATGGAGGCGCGGTGGAGATCGGAATTGAGTCCACTATCGTTGATCTGAGCGGTATTTCCAGGCGGAGCGACGGGACCTGGGTCTGCGGGGAGATGCCGATGATTCTGCGGCCGGGATATATTACGAGGGAGATGATTGCGGATGTCATCGGCAGCGTCTGTGACGACCCGGGATTTGCCGGGACGGACGCAAATGTGCGGCCGAAAGCGCCGGGGATGAAGTACCGCCACTATGCGCCGAAAGCGGAGCTGACGATTGTCAGCGGGGAGGCGTTTCGCGTGGCGGAGTATATCAACGCCAGGGCGGCGGAAGCGGGGGCAAAAGGGGAAAAGACCGGCGTAATCTGTACGGAGCAGACGGTGGGACAGTATCACGCGGACGCGGTCAAATGCATCGGCGACCGGGCGGACGAGGAGAGCATCACCCGCCGCCTCTACGCGTTTCTGCGTGATTTTGATGATCTGGGCGTGGACCGGATTTATTCCGAGAGTTTTTCGGAACTGCGGCTTGGCAGGGCGATCATGAACCGTCTGATGAAAGCGGCGGGACAGCGGATCATAAATGTGTAGCGTGTTGTGAAATGTGAAGTGCCGTATTGGAAGCGGTGCTATTCTATGTGGATTGTTGGTGAATAAATAGTTTTTTTGTTTATGAATAATCCACGCCCAGGCAAATACAGGAGGCTTTTTGACCGGGAATGGAGAGAAAACTGGTTCGAACCTACGGTAATATCATAAAAAAATACGCGCCGGAGCATCCTATGGCAGCGCGGCGGATGATCAATGCCGGATTGACGCTTCAGAAACTCCGCACCAGATATCTGCCGGTCAAAAAAAAGCCCTATGCCTGGCGAAATCTGAAACCGCATGCCGAGCGGGAGCGTCTGGCGGCGCTGCGGCAGCCGCAGCAGTCTGTATGGGCCAATATCTTTTCCCCGGTGGAAATCCTGCAGTGCTTTGATGTGCATTCCCTTTCCGTCGAATGTCTGTCTTCGTTTTTGTCGGGATTTACGATAGAAGATTATTTCCTGGACTTTGCGGAAAACGAGGGCATTGCGCCGACGCTCTGTTCCTATCATAAGAATTTTATCGGAGCGGTGGACAGCGGTGTGATTCCGACGCCGGCTTTTGCCGTGACGACATCGACTGTCTGCGATGGGAATGTCAACACGTTCCGTTATCTGGCGGAGCGTTATCAGATCCCGGATTTTCTGCTGGATATTCCGGATCAATATTCTCCGGAGGCGGAGGCCTACGTAGCAGAGCAGCTGCGCGACATGATCAGCCGTCTGGAGGATACATTCGGGAAAAAGATGGATTATGACCGGCTCTCAGCGGTGCTGGAGCGGGAAAATGAATCGAAAGAGAGCTACCGGCGGACCCTTTCCATGATGCGGACAAAGGCTTACACCAGTACGCTGACGCTGCAAATGTACCTGCTTTTTGCGAATCATCTGAATATCGGCATGCCGGAGATCCTGGAATTTTATAAAATCATGGAGACGGAGGTGGCCGACGCGCCGAAGTTTCACGGCGTCAATATTTTCTGGGTACACCTGTTGCCCTGGTATCAGGAGACGCTGCAGAGTTATTTTAACGGCAGCGATAAATATCAGATCCAGGGAATTGAGATGAGTCTGGATTATACGGAACCGCTGGATACGGCGCATCCGCTGGAATCATTGGCGAAAAAGATGATCAACAACATTTACACCGGCTCCTATGAGCGGAAAGCGAACCTGGTGAGAGATGTTGTGCAGGAAATTCAGCCGGACGGCGTGATCAACTTCTGTCACTGGGGCTGCAAACAGTCCTCAGGCGGAGCGATGATCCTTAAGGAAAAGATGCAGGAGATCGGTATGCCGTTCCTGATTCTCGATGGGGATGGGATGGACCGCCGCAACAGCCACGACGGGCAGATTCGAACCCGGTTTGAGGCATTTCTGGAGATGATTACTAACTAGTTACCATTCACAGTACATCGGTATCTGAAACAGAATCGTTGTGGCCCAGGCCACCTTCTTTTGCCGCGATGGGCAATTTACCTTGTGTCTGCACGTAAGAGACTGTTTCCAGATATTGATATATCCTGTGAGGCAGAGGACTGTGAACAGTAAGGGAATGAGGAGAATATAATGATTGCTTACATGTGTAAGTACACGCCCATCGAGATTCTGGAGGCGTTTGATACGCCGGTTGTCATGATGGAGCCGCATGTCACCAATTTTACACAGGCAGATACGCTGATGCATCCGAATATGTGCTCCTTTGTAAAAGCGGTGCTGGAAGAGTTTGTAAGCGCAGGATATGAGGGGATGCTTTTTACCACCTGCTGTGACAGTTCCCGCAGGTTGTACGACGTACTGAAGCGGCGCTTTCCGGAGAAGTTTTTCTTTTGCTTTGATCTGCCGCGGAAAGTAAATGATTTTTCCATATCGATGTATCTGCGGCAGATGGAGGAGCTGATTTGCGCCTATGCGGCCTTTTCCGGGAAGACGTTTGCCCCGGAAAAACTGGAGGAGATATGCAGCCGGGAGTTTGCCATGCAGGCCCGGAAAAAGGAACTGATCGAGGCGGGATTGCTTCCGAAAAAAGAGGCGGATATCAGGGTCTGCCTGGCCGGCGCGAGACCGGGATCTGAGATTAAGAAGCTGATTGAAGATCTGGGGGCGGAGATTGCCCTGGATATTACCTGTACCGGAGTCACGCGGGAGTTTGCGGTTGACCGGGAGGCGATCCTGCCAAGCTATGCGAAGAGCCTGTTGACGCAGATGCCCTGTATGCGGATGAGCCGGGTGGAGGAGCGCAGGCGGAAGCTGGAAGAACTGGCCGGAAATCTGGATGGCATCATTTACCACACAGTGAAGTTTTGTGATATTTATTCTTATGAATATGCAGGAATGAAAGAGAGCGGTGTGCTGCCTCTGGTGAAGCTGGAGACCGATGCGACCAGTCAGTGCGCCGGACAGATTCTGACCCGGGTGGAGGCGTTTCTGGAATCACTGCGGGCGCGGAAAGCGCATACCGTAAGGACAGGTTTGCAGGGAGATGAGAAAATGCCGTCGGGAGAATCATGCCGCGCCTGCTGCCCGGAGGGATGTGCTGATATCCCGGGACAGAGCCGTCTGTCCGTGGAGGAAGTCGCCAGGGATGCCGCTGTGCTGCAGGAAGCCCGTCCGGTTGCTGATGCCAACGGGTGTGTGTATCCGGATGAGTGTGAGAGGAATGAGAACGGCGGAGGCGTGTATCCGGGTGCGCCTGACAGGAGTGAGAACGGCGGGAGTGCGTGTCACGATGGGGGTATCGGAATTGGGAAAAAGGAGAATATGCCGATGTATGTGATGGGCATTGACAGCGGATCTACTTCCACAAACGCGGTCATTATCAATGAGAAACAAGAAAT
The DNA here is from genome assembly GCA_020860745.1 of Lachnospiraceae bacterium. Lineage (GTDB taxonomy): Bacteria > Bacillota > Clostridia > Lachnospirales > Lachnospiraceae > Eubacterium_I. Next base: position 6,041 of record JAJBTR010000357.1, read on the forward strand.
CGTCTCCTGGGCTGTCGTCCGCACCGGAGCCAAGAGCGGCGAGAGTGCGGAAAAGATTTTGCAGGAGATTCTGAAAAAAGCGGGGCTGCCGCGGGAAGCGGTTTCTCTGATTGTGTCCACCGGTTACGGCCGGGTCAGTATTTCTTTTGCCGACCGCAATGTGACGGAGATCAGCTGCCACGGGAAAGGCGCTCATTTCTTAAATCCTGATGTTCGCACGATTCTCGACATCGGGGGACAGGACAGCAAGGCGATCCGGTTAAATGAGCAGGGCGATGTGGTGGATTTTGTCATGAATGACAAGTGTGCCGCGGGAACGGGCCGTTTCCTGGAGATGATGGCACGGACATTGGAGATCGCTATCGATGAGCTGGGACCGGTGTCGCTCCAGTCAAAAGAAAATGTGGAGATCAGCAGCATGTGTTCTGTTTTTGCCGAGTCGGCAGTGCCCTCTGGTAAGGCCCACACTAAGGAAACCGCGGACCCCGCGCACGCCCGCCCCCGAGAGATTTCTCGGAAAGCGCTCTCCCTTCTGAAGCGTGTGGGACTGGAACGGGAGTTTATGATGACCGGCGGCGTCGCTAAAAATCCGGGCGTGGTGAAGGTGCTGGAGGAGATGCTCGGCGTGCCGCTGTATATCTATGAACAGCCGGAGATCGTCGGTGCGCTCGGAGCTGCACTGTACGGGCTCGAGAGCTGCGCGGCACAGTGAGGATTCGGCGCTTGATTTTATGCAAAGCAGAAGCAGCGTAACTGTGAAGGCGCTGCGGCATGGATATCCTGTTCTGCGGGGCGGAATTTCAGGCGTTATATGGAAAAAAGAAAGGTATTGTGAATTATGGACGACAGAAAAAAGATAAAGATGCAGAATCTTTCCGGGAAAATGGTGGGTTTTATACTGCTGCTTTGTCTTGTGCTGGCTGCTCTTTGCGTTGCCCTGGTTTACGATATTTTTGCTGACCGGATAGCTGCCTCCGATTCGGAGAGCGCCGCGGAACCGGTGGAGCTGGAACTGGTCTACGCTTACCAGAATCCGCGGTGGAATTCCGCGATCGAGAGTGTGATACAGGAGTTTGAGGAAACCCACACGGATATCGTAATCAATTATGAGGTCAATTACGAGGATAATGTGTACGAGGATATTCTTACCAGACGGATTGCGAGGGGGGAGCTGGGAGATATCGTCCAGCTGAAGACGCCGGAGGCTTATGCGGAGGTGGGGCTTCTGGGGGAGATTCCGGACACGGTCGCCGCGGAGGTTTCCTCTGTCTATACATATGATGGGAAAATCTACGGCGTGGGAGCGGTGGAGTCTACCTGGGGCATCCTTTATAACAAAACACTGTTTGAGGAGTATGGGCTGGAAGAACCGGAGACCTACACGGATTTCCTGGAACTCTGTCAGATTCTGAAAGATAATGGGATTACGCCCATCGGCATCGGCGGGTCAGATCTGTGGCATATGGAATTCTGGGTGAATCACTTTTTTCATACGGATCTGCTGACCGCGGATGCGGACTGGCTGAAGAAGTGCAGCGCGGGGGAGGTGTCCTGGACGGATGCTGAGGCGGTAACGATGATGAACCACCTCTATGATCTCTGTGCAAACGGCTACGTCAATGAATCCTGGCTGACCGCAACGGATACCAGCCTTCCTTACAAGATGACAGAGGGGGAGATTGCTCTCATCTATACGGGACCGTGGACGGCAGCGGCTATTGCAAAGCTGGATGATGAGATAGAACTGGGATGGTTTTATGTGCCGGATGAATCCGGTACGGTCTATGCCGCGGATAACCTGGACACCTACTGGTCAATAACTGCGGATTGCGCGGCGGATGAGGAAAAATACGAGGCGGCCATGACATTTCTGACCTGGTTTTATTCGGATGAGGTATATGCCGAATTGTGCGAGGCGTCCGGCACGTTCCCGCTCACGGACCTGGTTCTGGATTATGAGGAGGAATCTGTGCTGCAGGATGTATGGGAGGCTTTTCAAAGCGCCGATGAAACGGTTTCTGTCTACATTGGAAATGAAGATACGCCGGAAGAGTTTGAAAAGAGCATGCTGGAGCTGGTGCGGCAGATTATGGATGGCGATTATTCCGTGGAGACCGGACTGCAGAAAATTCAGGACGCCTGGGATGCGTCTGCGGCGGGAGGTGCGTCATGAAAAAGAAACGCTACCGGACTACATTCTCCAAGATGGCGGTGTTTTTTGTCGCTTTCGGGTTGATCCCGCTGCTGTTGCTGAGCCTGTTTTTCTTTTTCCGTTTCAGCAGGATGATCCGGGACAATATGACCGCATCTTACTCAGATATGACGGCATATGTGGCGGACAATGTGGATAGCGTGCTCGTCAGTGTGGATGAAGCCATGGCGTATTTGTATGATTATCAGGATGCCGATGGGAATATGCTGGCGGATGCCCTGACCGATGAGACACTGGGAGAGACGGACCGGGAACTTGCCGTCCGCGAGGCTTTGTCTGATATTATGTCCAGAAGTGAGTATATATCGTCTCTGTGTCTGGTGGATGAGAGCGGGAGGATTTACAGCTTCTTCTACAGCCAGGACCGGACGCTTCGCAGCGACAGCGCAGACCGCACGACCATGGCAATTTATGGTGAAGATGATGATTTCACCGCGATGCAGCTGTTCGGCACGATTCCGGAGGAGGAGATCTGCGTAAGCTCGGATGATTATATTTTCAGCATGGCGCGCAATTACATGGATATTTCCAGTATTGAGACGACCTGCAGTAAACGGATTGCCACACTGCACGCGGATATTGATGTGGATGAGATTGAAAAGCTGATAGAAAAATCCAGCCTGAATAACGGAAATTTTTATGTATACAGTCTGTCGACTTCTTCCTATATATACAGTGATGATACAGAGGATTATCTGAATGGAAGCCATCCGCTCGCATTCTGCGAAAACCTGTTTGACGGCAGCAGCGGATTTGAAAAGGTGGACGGACAGTGGGTGTTTTACCAGAAAATCAGCAGTGTGGACGCCTATGCTGTTCTTGTGATGGCCAACAGCGGTATCATGGGCGCATTTTATCAGGGGGCTTCTATCCTGGTGTTGATCATAACATTTGCCTGCGCGTTTCTGCTGGTGCTCTATATGATGTTTTCTATCCGTATGAGTGAACCGACGCGGAAATTAAAGGCGGCGATGGAGGAGGTAGAGCAGGGCAACCTGGATGTCCGGGTGAATCTGGACACGCGCGACGAGATGGAGTACGTGGCGGATGGGTTCAACAAGATGGCCGAGCGGCTGACGGACTACATCAATCAGGTGTATGTAGCGCAGATCTGTCAGAAAGACGCGGAACTGAATGCGCTGAAAATGCAGATACAACCCCATTATCTGTATAACTCCCTGGATGTGATCCGTATGACGGCGCTGGATCAGGATGATCAGAAGACGGCGGAGCTTCTGGAAAGCCTGGCAAAGCAGCTGCGGTATGTGATGGGTTCACAGTCTGACCGGGTTTATCTGAAGGATGAGATTGAAGCAATCCGGGAGTATTTTGTGCTGATGAGGGTCCGGTATGAGGGCCGGATTTCCCTGGTGCTTTACCTGAAAGATGAGGATCGAATGCTGGTGATCCCGAAGCTGCTTCTGCAGCCGATGGTGGAGAACGCGGTCCGGCACGGACTGCGGGATAAGCCGGGGCTGGGAGCGGTGGCCATCCGTGTGGAGCGGAAAGCGGATTACCTGGAAATTGTGGTTATGGACGATGGCGTCGGCATGGAGGAGGACGTACTGGCGTGCATCGAGGACTTCCTGGAAAACCATCAGGTGGGATCCATTGACTCGGATGATCCGGTCAGTGTCGGAATGAAAAATGTGTATGACAGGATAAAGTTAAACTGCGGGGAAGCGTACGGATATACGATACAGAGCAAAAAGGGAATGGGGGACAGTGATCACCTTTACTTTGCCGATATGGGAGGAGCTGGAAGCATGAGGAAACTGGTCATCGCGGATGATGAGAGAATTATCGTAAGAGGTTTAAAAAACTGGTGGACTGGAACTCTCTCGGAGTTGAGATTGTCGGGGAAGCGTATGACGGGGAGGGGGCTGATCCGCTGTGTGGAAGAGCTGCAGCCGGACCTCGTGGTGACGGACATTCAGATGCCGGGGATAACCGGAGTGGAGGTGCTGCGCCGGAACCGGGAACGCGGAGGAAAAACGAAGTTTATCTTTGTCAGTGCCCATCAGGAATTTTCCTATGCGCAGGAAGCATTGAAAAGCGGGGCGGTAGATTATCTCCTGAAGCCGGTGGGGCAGAAAGATCTGGAGGAGGCGGTCAGAAAAGCTCTGAACATGCTGGAAGAGCAGAACACCGTGGAGATTTTCCGGCAGGAAAAGGATGAGTTCCAGAAGCTGTTTGAAAAAATAAACGATGGAAGAAATTATGAGAACGAGGATCTTTACCGGATGTTTCGGGAGCAGAATATTGACCTGACGGATCGGTTTTATGTGGGGATCAGTGCCGGCATCTGTCCGGAAACTGCAGCCAGGATGAATCAGGAATCGTTTGGACAGTTTAATCTGACCCGGTTTGCTGTCTTTAACCGGCTGACGGAGGCATTTGGGGCAAACAAGATCGGATTCGTGGTGAAAAAGGACGAGGATGCACTCCATGTCATGGGGATTTTTCCGAATGCGGACAGGAATGTGTTTGTGGAAAAATATGTGGAGCCGGTCCGGGCGGAGGCAGAGGCGTCGTGCGGGGCTGAAATCTGTATGGGAATCGGTGTGGCAACCGATGAACCCTCGGGTATGATGCAGTCCTATAAAGAGGCGGTGTTTGCTTTCGGTCTGCACCACTTTGAGGAGAAACGGATTATTGAATCAGATAAAGTACACCGTAAGTATCGCGTTCTCTTTGAGGATTACAAGGAGGATGTGGAAAACGCATTCCGTGCGATTATTGCCAAGGATGCACAGGTTATTGATAAGGTTGACCGGGTGATGGATGACATTGAGGCAATTCACTACGGGAACTGGGATGCGGTTATCATGAGGACAATGAATTTTACGGGTGATCTGGGGTCAAAACTGGATCAGTATCATCTGCTGGATGTTGATTTCTATCAGATGCAGGATGCGCTTCAGGAAGAGGTGTACGCGCAGCATACGATGGCGTCTCTGAAACAATGTATTCATGATCACTATGCGGATCTGATTCAGAGAATTTATGCAAAGGGCAGGTCGGAGGACAAAGTCCTGATCGAAGATGTAAAGCGCTATATCCGTGAGAATTACGATAAGGATCTTTCCATTAAGGAACTGGCGGATGTGGCCTGTGTCAGCCAGAATTATTTCAGCGCCATGTTTAAGAAAGAGACCGGGCAGAATTATAAGGCGTTTCTCACATCCATCCGCATGGAGGAGGCCCTGCGTCTGCTGAGGGAGACGGATTACAAAACTTATGAGATCGCGGAGCAGGTGGGGTATAATAATGTCCGGCGGTTCGTGGATGCGTTTAAGCAGATTTATTCCGTCAGCCCGATGGAGTATAAGAAGGGGCTGAGGGAGAAGTGAGATGGACGGATGCGGGAAGAAAACTGCATTTCAGGGAAGCGGGGATTCGCTTTCCCTGAAGAGGTCAATCTGTTTTTATGTGGGTTGGTTTTCCTGGTTTTAGCATACCAAATCTTTAAAACTATCAATTTAGTGGGTTGGTTTTATTTCTTGCAACCCACTATTTTCTGTTCCCCATAATTTAGTGGGTTAATGCGAACAACCTCAGCCCACAAAATTATGGGAAATTGAAACATAGTGGGTTTTTCTTGTGTGATTTCTCCCTCAAAATCAGGAGAAACCGAAATTTTGTGGGTACCGTACTTGTGATTTGACCTACAAGATCGGGAGAAATCCTGGCTTGGTGGGTATTAGGTTTCGATTCATCCCAGGAAGTACAGGAAATACGTGGATATAATGTTTCTTTTCATATTTCCCACCGTCCTGAGGCTCCGCAGGGCAGGACGAGCCCGCTTTTGGTGACGGGGAGTCCGATTTCATCGGCGGCGACGGTGCCGCCGTATTTTTTTGTCTCTGTGCCGAGCATGTAGGCCAGCACCGCAGGCTGCAATCCGGTGGTGTAGGAGTTGATGAGGAAAAACAGCGGGTCGTCGGACAACAGCTGTGTGCAGAGCTTTACCAGCGGGTAGATGCATTCCTCAATCTTCCAGATCTCGCCCCTGGGGCCGCGGCCGTAGGAGGGCGGATCCATGATGATGGCGTCGTAGCGGTTCCCGCGGCGGATTTCCCGCTCCGCGAATTTCACACAGTCGTCCACCAGCCAGCGGATGGGCGCGTTGGAGAGACCGGAGGCTGCGGCGTTTTCTTTTGCCCACTGAACCATGCCTTTGGAGGCGTCTACATGGGTAACGGACGCCCCGGCAGATGCAGCGGCCAGGGTGGCGCCGCCGGTGTAGGCAAAGAGATTTAAAACTTTGACCGGGCGCCCTGCCGTGCGTATTTTTTCAGAAAACCAGTCCCAGTTGGCGGCCTGTTCCGGAAACAGGCCGGTATGCTTGAAGCTGAACGGTTTTAAGTGAAAGGTCAATCCGAGATTCTGATAGCGGATGCTCCACTGCTCGGGCAGGTCAAAAAACTCCCACTCTCCGCCGCCCTTTTTGCTGCGGTGGTAGTGCGCATTCTTCTTTTTCCATCCGATATGATTTTTCGGCGTGTCCCAGATCACCTGGGGATCCGGGCGCACCAGGATGCATTTTCCCCAGCGCTCCAGCTTCTCTCCTTTGGAGCAATCGATGACTTCATAATCTTTCCAGTTTTCTGCAATCCACATGGCGAACGTTTCCTTTTTTTGATTTACGGCAATGGTTATTTATCGATTATGACCAGTGTTAAAACATATCTGTTACATTATAAATGGAAGAGAATGCATCGTCAATCTTAAACTCGCATACAAAATACCGCCGCCTTGATTTGGGGTTATTTTAATAAAGAACGAAACAGACAAAGGCAGGAAAAACGGCAAATTGGGATTGTACTGAAAAAAATACAGATTTTCTTCCAAAAAGGAAAAAAAGCTTGCAATCTCAAATAGAATCACTTATACTAATTCTTGCTGTGGCATGATAGCTGAGAAGCGTGAGGTTGCTGCCCTTTGTGGCAGGTTTTCCGTGGAGCGAATGTCAAGTTAGGAAACTGACGACAAGTCACTGTACGAAAGGAAGCCGAAAGGCCGATGCCGTGTGGGAAGCTGATGAAACACACGGGAGAGTGTACAGTCACCGCTTGTCGTACTGAATCAAAAGTGCGAAAAGGAGGCGACTTTTTTTATGGCAAATCAAGTCATGAGAATCATTCTGAAGGCGTATGACCACGAGATGGTGGATGCATCCGCGAAGAAAATCATCGAAACTGTAAAGAAGAACGGGGCACAGGTGAGCGGACCGGTTCCTCTTCCGACGAAAAAGGAAGTTGTAACGATCATCAGAGCCGTACACAAGTACAAAGACTCCCGTGAGCAGTTCGAGCAGAGAACTCACAAGAGACTCATTGACATCATTGCACCGACCCAGAAGACGGTTGATGCATTGAGCAGACTGGAGATGCCCGCAGGCGTGAGCATCGATATAAAGATGAAATAAGCACATTGTGTGTTTATGATAAGACAGGCAAGAAGCAGTCCTGCTTCTAGAATGAGCGCGGATGCGCTCCGCTGTAGAAAAAACAGGAGGTAATCATAATGAAGAAAGCTATTTTAGCTACCAAGATCGGGATGACCCAGATCTTCAACGATGACGGCGTACTGATCCCCGTCACTGTGCTGCAGGCCGGCCCCTGCTATGTCACACAGATCAAGACTGTGGACAACGATGGGTACAGCGCTGTACAGGTTGGTTTTGTTGACAAGAAGGAAAAGGAAGTCAGCAAGGATGCCAGCGGCAGAAAAGAGATCAGACACAGACATGGTGTGAACAAACCCCAGAAAGGCCATTTTGACAAGGCTGGCGTTTCCGGCAAGAGATATGTCCGCGAGTTCAAGTTTGAGAACGCGGAAGAGTACAAGCCGGCTGACGAGATCAAAGCAGACATTTTTGCCGAGGGCGACTAGGTCGATGCGACCGCGATTTCCAATGGTAAAGGTTAT
>JAJBTR010000178.1 GCA_020860745.1 Lachnospiraceae bacterium
AGACAGCAGGGGTTCGGAGAAGGTTGATGACAGATCTCGGCAACCGCTTCCTTTCAGGCGCGTTTCTGCAGCTTTTTCTGCTTCCGCTTACCGCCTGGATTTATTATGAAGTTCCCATCTACGCCATGTTTTTAAATCTGATGGTGATTCCGTTGTGCAGCTGGCTGCTGGGAGCGGGTCTTCTGGGCGGACTGACCGGTCTTTTCCGGCCATTGCTCTCCAAATGGATTCTGGTTTTGTGCCATCTGATTCTTGTGCTTTATGAAAAGTCTATCGGTCTGGTCAATTGTATTCCGTTCAGTCAGGTGATCATGGGAAAGCCATCCGCCTGGCTGATGCTGGTTTACTATGCCACGCTGGTGGGGGCATGCGTCTTGTATATTTACAGAGGTGACACGAAGAACTTCGTGGAAGAATGCTGCGGTACGTTTTTTTCGCAGCAATCCAGGAATGAAAATCAATGTCAGAATCAAACAGGAGATGTGTATCGGTGCGGGAATGGAAAACGGCTACAGATGAAAAATGAAGATAATAAACGGCGGTTCATTCTGTGGCTGTGTCAGATTTTTCCTGCAGTGCCGGTTTTGCTGCTGGTGACTATTCTCTTTGCCCACGGGAAAGAATTTTGCAGGATTGATTTCCTTGATGTCGCGCAGGGGGATGGTATCTATCTGACAGACGGAAAGGGAACACACGTGATGATTGACGGAGGTAGCAGCTCAGAGAGCAGTGTGGGAGAATACCGGATCGAACCGTTTCTGAAATATCACCGGGTACAGAAAGTGGACGTATGGATTCTGACTCACTCGGATTCCGATCACTATTCGGGGCTTCTGGAACTGTTGGAGGATGGTTATCCGGTGGAATATCTGCTTCTGGCAAAATCTCTGCCCCGGGACGAGACGTGGAAAGAATTGACTGAGGCAGCGGAGCAAAACGGCACGGGAGTCGTCTATGTGGAAACAGGAGATGGCATCCGCATGACCGGCTGTGAGATGACCTGCCTCTATCCCTCTTCAGAGGATACATCCGATGATACAAATGCGCTTTCCCAGGTGTGGGAATTCCGGTGTAATGATCTGTCTGTTCTTTTTACAGGGGATATCGGGGAAGAACAGGAGCTGCTTCTTTCTGATAGAGGACTGCTTACGGATATCAATGTGCTGAAAGTGGCGCATCATGGCTCGAAATACTCTTCCTGCGAGGAGTTCCTGGAGGCGGTTTCGCCGGAGTATGCGGTCATTTCCAGCGGTGAGGGCAACCGTTACGGCCATCCGCACGTGGAAACCCTTGCGCGGTTGGATGCAGCCGGAACAGATATACTTCAGACGCAGGATAGCGGACAGATCACATTTTATTATGAGAAAGGAAAGTGGAGGTTGGATACGTATTATTAAATATTATTCTTCAAAACTCTGGAAATATGCCTTTATTTATGATCGCATTTATCTGATGAAAAAGGAATGACTGGGTTTCAGAATTTTCTGTCCTTTCTGTCGCTTCTGGTGTATAATGATCTCATGAAAACGATAGCAGAAGACATCCGAACGCAGCAAATGAAACATATTTATCTCCTATATGGAGAGGAGACGTATCTGATCCGCCAGTACAGGGACAGGCTGAAAGCGGCTCTTTCCGATCCGGAGGATACAATGAACACCTCCTTTTTCTCCGGAAAGGAGATTGAGCCGAAGCAGCTTATTGATCTGGCGGAGACGATGCCGTTTTTCGCGGATCACCGCAGTATCTTTATCGACCAGAGCGGTTTTTTTAAGAAAGCGCCGGAGGAACTGGTCGAATATCTAGATGAGATTCCGGAGACTGTCTACTTTGTGTTTTGTGAGAGTGAAGTTGACCGGCGGGGCAAGCTGTTTAAGCAGGTGAAAAAGCTGGGGCGCGCCGTGGAGTTTTCGAGGCAGAAAGAGGACGTGCTGATGCGGTGGATTCTCGGAAAGCTGCAGAGGGAGCATAAGAAGATCACCCGCCCTGTGATGGAACTGTTCTTAAGCAAGACAGGAAATGATATGGAGCTGATTGACCGGGAACTGGAAAAGCTGGTCTGTTATACATTGGATCGCGATGTGATTACGGCGGAGGATGTGGAGGCTGTCTGTGTCAATCCGGTATTGAATAAAATTTTTGAGATGGTGGACGCCATCGCCGGGAAGCAGCAGAAGAGAGCGCTGGAGCTTTACAATGATCTGCTGATGCTGAAAGAACCGCCCATGCGCATTCTGGTATTGATGACGCGGCAGTTTCAGATTCTGATGCAGTTAAAGGAACTGGCGGAAAAGGGATTCGATTATAAATATATGGCGGGAAAGGCCGGTGTGCCGGAGTTTGCGGTCAGAAAGTATATCGGGCAGGCGAGGAAGTTTTCCACTCATCAGATTCAGGCCGCTGTGCGGGACGGCGTGCAGGCGGAGGAGGATATCAAGTCGGGGCGGATGGCAGACCGCCTTGCGATAGAACTGTTTCTCGTGCAATACAGCGCCACTTAGAATAACATAAAAGAATGCTCCCTGGCGCATTCTCGTGCCGAGCGTTTTTTATTTCATAGGACGAACTTCCCTATGAAATAAAAAAGACTCGCAGGATGACGGTCTGCGGGTCTTTCGTATTCCTATTTGATTCTCAGATTGCTTACGCGATGCTGTTCACCAGCTTAGCCAGGCGGGCAACTTTCCGGGAAGCGTTGTTTTTATGATAAACGCCTTTGGATGTCGCTTTGTTGATGCTGGAAGTAGCAGCGGTCAATGCTGCCTGAGCTGCTTCCTTATCGTTTGCCGCAACAGCTGCTTCTACTTTTTTGATCGATGTCTTCACCGCGGAACGGATCGCCTTGTTGCGGTCTGTTCTGTTCTGAGCAACTAAAATTCTTTTCTTTGCTGATTTAATGTTAGCCAATCTGTACACCTCCCCTGCAAGAGAATTGAGATAATTGTTTCATTAAAGCCGGACACGGACGTTCTAATGCAAACATACTAAAGTATTGTAATCCGCGTCCCAGAAATTGTCAATAGAGTTTTCGGAAAATTTCTTCATATTTTTTCCTGCAGAGGTGAAAACTATTATCGCGGTAAGTATTCAGAACCAGGCTCGAAAATGCCCTTGCCCTGCAGGTATATTTTCTCGCTGCCGCGTTCTCGCCAGATAAATTTGTACAAAAAAACAGCTGACGAATGCAAGCATCCGACACTGTTTTTCTACAAATTTGCCTGCTTCTGAATAATTACATATCGCAGATAACAGTGCCGATATCGGGATTTGTAAATGGCGGATTTTGTGGTGAGAGAACTGTTTGTCAGAGAGTCTGCCGTACCGGAACGGAGGATGGAAAGGAAGCAGGAGTTTCATGTTTGAAGTGAGAACTGATCTGACTGTGGAGGAAAATGAACGGGTAAAAGAACAGCAGCAGTCTTCCCGCGGCATCTCAGTCAGCGAGGAAGCATACGGCGAAGATAATATTCACATCACAACGGTTCGGATTGAGACGGAAAATGCGGTAAAAACCATGGGTAAGCCGAAGGGTACTTATATCACGCTGGAGGCGCCGCGGATGGCGGAGGATACAGAGGACTATCATCGGGATATTTCGGAAAAAGTGGCGGAGCTGCTGCATCGTTTGATTCCAATCGGGAAGACGCCGAAATCCATTCTGGTGGCCGGCCTCGGGAACCGGAACGTGACGCCGGACGCGCTGGGTCCCCGGGTGGTGGACAATTTATGTATTACCAGGCATATTCTGAAAGAATACGGAACGTTTGCTTACGGCAAGGCCAGGGTGGAGCCGCTCTGTGCGGTTGCACCGGGCGTGATGGCGCAGACAGGCATGGAGACCGGAGAGATTCTCTCGGGCGTGGTCCGTGAGGTGAAGCCGGATTATCTGATTGCCATCGACGCGCTGGCTGCCAGGAGCCTGAAGCGCCTCTGCCGGACGATACAGATTTCAGATACCGGCATCAGCCCCGGATCGGGTGTGGGAAATCACCGCCATAGTCTGACGGCGGAGACACTGGGGGTGCCGGTGATTGCCATCGGCATTCCGACCGTGGTGGAGGCTGCGACGATCGTACAGGATTCCATGGCGGCATTTTTGCGTGAATTATCCGGACACGATTCGGCGTCTTCACTGGAAAAATCCTGGGAAAGACTGAATGAGGCGGAGCACCGGGAACTGGTGCGGGAGATGATGGCGCCGCAGCTGAATCAGATGTTTGTGACATCGAAGGATATTGACGCACAGATCAAGCAGATGAGTTATACGGTGTCGGAGGGAATTAACATGGCTTTTTTTCACTCATAACCGCCGTGAATCTTCATATACTGAATATAGGGTAACTATTCAGGATAGTACTTTGCACTTGCTGCGAAGTGCGTATGATGAGGGAAATGATACAAGGAAAAGTCCCATCGCGCAGCGATTTTAAATGGACTTTTCCTCGTAACTGTGAAGGTACGGAACAGTTGCGGGATGGGGCGTTTTGGCAGGATGATGAGAGCAACGAAAAGGCGATTGAGAAAAGAAAGAGGCAGGCGATTGGCGGTTACCTTTTTGATGGGCGCGCTGATGCTGGTATGTTGTACCCTTTTTTTGCTGGCCGTGAGAAATGGAATACAGGCCCGGCAGCTGAGCGGAGAGCTCTGCAGTCTGATGCTGCGGCAGATCTCCCCCAATCTCTCCCGGGAAGTGGCCGAATAATACTATGAGGACTCGGAGGAGTATTATTAGACCAGGACGGAGAGCAGCCTGACTTATGAGAGTGTTCTCGCGCAGAATGTGTCAGACGATGCGGAGCAGGAGGCGGATGACGGAGAGGCAGACGGAGCAGCGGATGAGGGTGGAAAAGAGGCTGCGGGGGTATCGGATGAGGAGGATGAGAACGGAAAAGGAACTGCGGGGGGAGAGGATGAGACAGAAACCGCTGCGGCATCTGCTTCCATTTCCCCGGAAAAGCTGGCTGATTATGATTATCTGATACAGAATTTTTATACGGTGGACAGCAGCACCACCATCAGCAGTGCACAGCTGAACGCTTCAGAATTGCTGCAGATTGACTGCTCCGTCGCGGAGGGCGGCGGCGAGGAGCCGCAGATTCTTATTTATCATACACATGCCTCGGAGGGCTACAGCGATTCGACGGAGGGTGACTATTCGACCACTGTGGTGGGAGTGGGGGAGGAGCTTGCCGGAATTTTGCGGGATACCTACGGCTACACAGTTCTCCACGATACCGGCGTCTACGACAGTGACCGGAACCGGGCCTACAGCGTGGCGAAGCCTTACATAGAACAGATTCTTGCAGAACATCCTTCCATTGAGGTGGTGATTGACCTGCACCGGGACGGCGTTTCCTCCGACACGCGCCTGGTGACGGAGCAGGATGGCGTGTCCGTGGCGCAGGTGATGTTTTTTAACGGTCTGAGCCGCACCACCTCCCTGGGTGATATTTCCTATCTGGAAAATCCGTATATCACGGAAAATCTGGCGTTTTCCCTGCAGATGAAGCTGGCGGCCGAGGAATTGTATCCGGGATTTTCCCGGAAAATATATCTGAAAGGCTACCGCTACAATATGCATCTGATGCCGAAATCCCTGCTTGTGGAAGTGGGGGCGCAGACGAATACGCTGGAGGAGGCGATGAACGCGATGGGGCCGCTGGCCGCGGTGCTGGACCGGGTGCTTTCGGGAGAATGAAAATCGCAGCGAGAGTAGCAGAGAGTATCAGATAAAATCGGACTGTCCGGGTCTCTTTGGACCTAAAACAATTCTTTACAAAAGAGAACGATTTAGGTATAATTTTCTCAGTGTATTTTCAGTTGTACAGGCATCCCACAGGAGCGTGGGATGCTTATTCGCGCAAGGACTATCACCAGACACAGGAGGGCATGCTTTGACAGACCAGAGCAAAATTCGTAATTTTTGTATTATTGCACATATAGACCATGGAAAATCTACGCTGGCGGACCGGATCATTGAGATGACCGGCCTCCTGACCAGCCGGGAGATGCAGGCGCAGGTTCTGGACAATATGGATCTGGAGCGGGAGAGAGGGATCACGATCAAGGCACAGACCGTCCGGATAATTTACAGGGCGAAGGACGGGGAGGAGTATATTTTTAACCTGATTGACACCCCCGGCCATGTGGACTTTAACTATGAAGTATCCAGAAGTCTGGCGGCCTGCGACGGCGCGATCCTGGTGGTGGATGCGGCGCAGGGGATTGAGGCGCAGACGCTGGCGAATGTCTATCTGGCGCTGGATCACGATCTGGATGTGATGCCTGTGATCAACAAGATTGATCTTCCCAGCGCGGATCCGGATCGGGTGGTAAATGAAATTGAGGATGTGATCGGCATTGAGGCGCAGGAAGCGCCGCGTATTTCTGCAAAGACAGGGCAGAATGTGGAGGAAGTGCTGGAACAGATCGTGGAGAAAATCCCGGCTCCCGGCGGGAATCCGGAGGCACCTCTGCAGGCGTTGATTTTTGACTCTGTCTATGATTCTTATAAGGGCGTGATTGTGTTTTGCCGCATTATGGAGGGAACGGTGCGGACAGGCACTCCCATCCGAATGATGGCGACCGGAGCGGCGGCTGACGTGGTGGAGGTTGGGTATTTTGGCCCGGGACAGTTTATCCCCTGTGAGGAGCTCTCCGCCGGTATGGTTGGCTATATCACCGCCAGCATTAAGAATGTCCGTGACACCCGCGTGGGCGATACGATCACGAACCGGAATATGCCCTGTGCGGAGCCGCTTCCGGGGTATAAAAAAGTGAATCCCATGGTGTACTGCGGTCTGTATCCGGCGGATGGGGCGAAGTACCCGGACCTGCGGGATGCGCTGGAGAAGCTTCAGTTGAACGATGCCTCCCTGTTTTTTGAACCGGAGACTTCTATTGCGCTGGGGTTCGGATTCCGCTGCGGATTTCTGGGGCTGCTTCACCTGGAGATTATTCAGGAGCGGCTGGAGCGGGAGTATAATCTTGACCTGGTGACTACGGCGCCCAGCGTGGTTTACCGTGTCTATAAGACGGACGGGACGATGATCGAGCTGACGAATCCCTCCAATCTGCCGGAGCCGACGCAGATTGAATATATGGAGGAACCCATGGTGAGCGCTGAGATTATGGTAACCAGTGAGTATATCGGCGCAATCATGGATCTCTGCCAGGAGCGCCGCGGCACCTATATCAGCATGGAATATATGGAGGAGACCAGGGCGCTGCTCAAATATGACCTGCCGCTCAATGAGATCATTTATGATTTCTTTGACGCGTTGAAGTCGCGCTCCAGAGGATACGCTTCCTTTGACTATGAGCTGAAAGGATATCAGCGCTCCGAGATGGTCAAGCTGGATATCCTGATCAACCGCGAGGAGGTGGACGCGCTTTCCTTTATTGCCTTTGCCGGCAGTGCCTATGAGCGCGGGCGGAAGATGTGTGAAAAGCTAAAAGCCGAGATTCCCCGTCATCTCTTTGAGATTCCGATTCAGGCGGCCGTGGGCGGCAAAATTATCGCCCGTGAGACGGTAAAGGCGATGCGAAAGGATGTTCTGGCTAAGTGCTACGGCGGCGATATCACGCGGAAAAAGAAACTTCTGGAGAAGCAGAAGGAAGGCAAGAAGCGCATGCGCCAGGTGGGCAATGTGGAGATACCCCAGAAGGCGTTTATGAGCGTGCTGAAGCTGGATGAAAACTAAGAGACGAACCATCGCTCGCTGAAGCTATGCGAGATGTGCAGATGTGATACATTACGACAAGGAAGAAAGGAAGGGACTGGCGTGCGGGAGCTGGAGCTGTACATACATATTTCGTTTTGTGTAAAAAAATGTGAATATTGTGATTTCCTGTCCGCTCCGGCAAATCCGGCTGTGCGCCAGTCCTACATTGACCGGCTGGTGGAGGAAATCTGCTCTTTGGCGCCGGATTACCGGCAGTATCAGGTGACCAGCATCTTTATCGGCGGAGGGACGCCGTCCATCCTGGATCTGCTCCAGATTGCGCGTTTGATGGGAGCCGTTTCCGGCGCCTTTCACATTTGCTCCGACGCGGAGGTCACGATGGAGTGCAATCCGGGAACACTGACCGGAGATAAGGCGCGGGCATTGTACCGGCTGGGGATCAACCGCCTCAGCCTGGGTCTGCAGTCTGTCAAGGAAAAAGAACTGCTTCTGCTGGGAAGAATCCATTCCTATGAGGACTTTCTGAAGAGCTATGACGCGGCGCGGAAAGCCGGTTTTTCCAATATCAATGTAGACCTTATGTCCGCCCTGCCCTGCCAGACGGTGAAAAGCTGGGAGGATACGCTGCGTCAGGTGGCAATGCTCAGGCCGGAGCATATCTCAGCGTACAGCCTGATTATAGAGGAGGGAACGCCGTTTTACCTGCGTTTTCACGAGGATGAAATGACCCGGGACCGGGGTGAGCAGCCGCTGTTCCTGCCTTCCGAGGAGGATGAGCGGCGGATGTATGAACTGACAGAGGAATTCTTAAGCGCGCGCGGCTATCGGCGCTATGAGATATCCAACTACGCGAAGCCGGGGTTTGAGTGCCGCCACAACATCGGTTACTGGACCGGCAAAGAGTATCTGGGTCTCGGGCTCGGCGCGTCCTCACTGATTGATAATATCCGTTTTCAGAATACCAATGAGATGAATGTGTACATGCGTCGGCCGTTTGCACGCCTGGAAGAGGAAGTGTTGGACCGGAAAGAGCAGATAGAGGAATTTATGATTCTTGGTCTGCGGATGACAGATGGTGTCCGGCGGCAGGAGTTCTCGGAACGCTTTGGAGTAGAGCCGGAAGCAGTGTACGGTTCGGTGTTCCAGGAACTGGAGGAAGAGGGATTGCTGGAGGTTACGAATGGGCGCATTGTTTTGACAAAGCGGGGCGTGGATGTCAGTAATGTGGTATTTATGGACTTGTTGCTGTGAATCGTAACTTTTAAATATTCACATTGACGAATAAGGGAAAAAAGATTACAATGGTTTTATGCAAAATGCAAAATATTTATAGGAGGTGTTTTTATGGCAGATATGTTTTATGCGAAGGGCCCCGGGAACAATGGTTACATTAAGAACCTGGAAGTCCTTGATTTTAACGCATGGAACGGCAAGAGCGGTGTATTCCAGATGCAGGTTTACAAGACTGCTGAGGGGAAATATTACCTCTATGGATCCTGTTTCGGCGGCACGCAGAACGGCGTTCTGATCGCGGACATTACGGATCCCTGTCACACCAGATTTGTGAAGCATCTGCAGCTGCTGGATCCGGAGGAGTATCCGACGACGTCGACTCCGAAGATTCAGGTTGCGGACGATCTTCTGATCTGCGCGATGACAGCGGGTTCCGGCCCCGGTGCACTGGTAAATCAGAGCGAACTGATGAATATGAAGTGTCAGGCCGGCATTCAGATCTGGAGTCTGAAGGAGGATCCGGAGAACCCGAAGTACCTTGGGTACTGGGATTGCGGTGTTCCTCATTCCATCGGTGTGCATCGTTTTATGTACAACGGAGGTCCCTACGTATATCTTTCCTGCGAGAGCATGCGGTTTGAGGGCATGATCATGCGGATTGTAGATATTTCCGATCCGACCAATCCTCACGAGGTTGGCAACTGGTGGTCGCCGGAGCAGTTTGTGGACGGCTACTGCGGCAGAACAGTGGATCATCATGCGGGACATGTTCCGTCCTTTATGGATAAGGGCTGGATGCACGGACCGCCATTCCGCCGCGACGACGGCGTTATGTTCTGCGGCTACTGCGGAGATGGTCTCTATGTGCTGGATGCGACAGACGTGACCCGCCCGAGAGCGATCGGACATCTGGAGTTTATGCCGGCATTCTGCAGCCATCTGGCCGGTGCCCGCACGCACACGGCTCTGCCGCTGCCGGGACGCGACCTGGTGGTTGTGACCAACGAGGGTGAGCGCTTCCAGTTCTTCCCGCCCGGATCCATCAAGGAAGCCCAGGCGATGAACAACCTGCATATGGTCGACGTCAGCGACCCGACGAAGCCGACGCTGATCGCAGAGTTCCCGTATCCGGAAGTACCGGAGGATTTCCCGTATCCGAACTTCAACGTAATGAATCTCGGATGCCAGGGACCGTTCGGACCGCATAACCTGCATGAACCCATGAGCAATAAGCCGTGGCTGGAGCAGCGCGGAGACCTGGGATACTGCTGATACTTTGCGGATGGGCTGCGCATCTTTGATGTATCCGATCCTTATTATATCAAGGAGCTGGCATACTTCATTCCGCCCAATCCGAATAAGGAGCCGAAAGATTCCTTCTTCCCCGGCCTGCCCGGCCCGCGCAACGCAATGACCGAGGACTGCTGTGTGGACGACAGAGGTTATATCTATGTGACCTGCTTCGACGATGGTTTCTATGTGCTGAAGCGCACCGGAGCGGCAGACAACTAAGGATTGTTGATACCAGGGTCAAAAGGTCAGGAATGGAGCGTTTGTGGTCCGTTTCCTGACTTTGAGACCAGTAGGTATCATTATATTAGAATACAAAGGACCCCGCGTAAGCGGGGTCCTTTGCTGAAAAAGGGAGGTTAATATATGAAAAATCTACAAATATAGATGGATTGTTGGACGCCCCTGAAAATGTTGATTGCCTTCTCCTTTGCTACTGTGATAGTTTAAGTCGTTATCAGCTATCCCCAGAGGCTTTTGTTTTGTATGGTGTTATCTTACAGGGAAAATGTGTACAAAATGTGGAGGTCTTATTAAGATAAAATGAAAGAAAAATGAATTTTATGATTTTTGTGCAGTGAGGGAAATACCTGCGGGTGGCTGAGGGGGGTGATAAGTAGCAGATGCTTACACACGGGCTGGTGAGTATGGAAACCCCTGCTTGCGTCTCTACGGAAAGTATTGTAGAATGGAATCTGCAGTTTTTATTGATGGAATATCGTAAGATTACAGAGTTGGTTACATTCGAGGCCAGAGTGTTCCCGGAGAGGACGGGTATTTATATATGAAACAGATTACGACAGGGATTGTCGCCCATGTGGATGCCGGAAAGACGACGCTTTCCGAGAGCCTTTTATATCTGGCCGGGAGCATCCGGAAAATGGGGAGAGTGGATACAAAGGATGCTTTTCTGGATACAGATGCGCAGGAGCGTGCCAGAGGCATTACGATTTTTTCCAAACAGGCCGGACTGGTCTGGGACGATACAAAAATTACACTGCTGGACACGCCGGGGCATGTGGATTTTTCCGCGGAGATGGAGCGGGTGCTGGCAGTGCTTGATTACGCGATTCTGGTGGTCAGCGGCGCGGACGGCGTGCAGGGACATACCCGGACATTGTGGGAGCTGTTGGAGCACTACAATGTGCCGGTGTTTTTGTTTATAAATAAGATGGATCAGCCGGGGACAGACAGGACGCGCCTGATGACGGAATTGAAGAGTCAGGTGGATGGCGCATGCGTGGATTTCACAGGGGTGATGCCGGGAGAGAATCTTCGAGAAGCCATCAATGAAAACTCTGATGGGGATAAGCGTGTTGTCTGCAGCGAGGCAGCGACGGAGGATATTGCTGCCTGCGATGAATCCGTGATGGAATGTTACTTTGAAAATGGTTATGTGACGGGACATCAGATTCGGAAATTAGTCTGGGACAGAAAGCTGTTTCCCTGCTTTTTTGGTTCCGCCTTAAAGCTGACCGGAGTGGAGGAGTTCCTGCAGGGATTTACCTGTTTTGCGATGAATAAAATATATCCCACGGAATTTGGCGCCCGGATATTTAAGATTTCCCGGGATCCGCAGGGAAATCGTCTGACTCATATGAAGATTACCGGCGGTACTTTGAAAGCCAGAGATGTCCTTTCTAACAGGCGCAGCGATATTCTCTCTGGCAAACGTGACGACATCTTTTCTGGCAAACACAGCGATGTGGTACTTGCCGATGCGAAACGTATTGGTGAAGCTTATGCCGGTGCTGTCCATGTCGGCAGGGCTGAGGAGGAGATATGGCAGGAGAAAGTAAATCAGATCCGGATTTACAATGGAGATAGGTTTGAGACCGTGCAGGAGGTTTCGGCAGGAGAAATCTGCACAGTCACCGGTCTGACGCGGACCTGGTCCGGGCAGGGCCTGGGGTTTGAGTCGGAGACCGGCGCACCGGCTCTGGAACCGGTTTTGTCCAGGCAGATTGTCCTGCCGGAGGGAATGGATGTCGGGCTGATGCTTCCGAAGCTGCGTATGATGGAGGAGGAACAGCCGGAGCTGCACATTGTCTGGGATGAGCGGGCGCAGGAGATCCGGGTGCAGGTGATGGGCGAGGTGCAGATTGAGATTCTGAGCAGCCTCATCGCAGACCGGTTTGGCGTACAGGTGACATTCGGACCGGCGCATATCGTGTACCGGGAAACAATTCTCCAACCAGTGGAGGGCGTGGGACATTTTGAACCGCTTCGTCATTACGCGGAGGTGCATCTGCTCATGGAACCGCTGCCGCCGGGGAGCGGCCTGGTGTTTGCGGCCGACTGCAGCGAGGATCTGCTGGATAAAAACTGGCAGCGGCTGATTCTGACCCATCTGGAGGAGAAAACGCACCGCGGAGTGCTGACCGGTTCCGCGATTACAGATATGAAGATTACCGTCATCGCCGGCCGCGCCCACCCGAAACACACGGCGGGTGGAGATTTTCGCCGGGCGACTTACCGCGCGGTGCGACAGGGTCTGATGGAGGCAGAGAGCCGTTTGCTGGAACCTTTCTACAATTTCCGCCTGGAAATACCGGAGCAGACGGTGGGAAGGGCGATGACAGATATTGAGAAGATGAACGGCCGCTTTGACCCGCCCGAGATAGCGGGAGATCACTGCGTGCTTACCGGGTATGCGCCGGTGGCGACGATGCAGGATTACAAGCAGAAGGTCAGCGCTTATACCAGAGGATTCGGCCGACTTTTCTTCTCTCTGCGCGGTTATGAAGCCTGCCACAATGAGGAGGAAGTGATTGCGAAAATTGGATATGATCCGGAGGCAGATGTTGCCAATTCACCGGATTCTGTGTTCTGTGCGCACGGCTCCGGTTTTATCGTTCCCTGGTATGAAGTCAAAGAGCATATGCATGTGGAGAGTCCGCTTACCGACAGACCGGCCGCGCTTCAGAAGGAGGCCGATGCTGCAAGGCGGCAGGCGAGAACGGTTTCGGATGTGTGGCTGGGAACCGATGAGGTGGATGCCATTCTGGAACAGGCGACGCATGCCAACCGGGGGAAAAGCTCCGCTCGCAGAAAAGGCGTAGTGAAGAGAACGCGGCGGGGTGCGGCTGAGGCGGTGACAAAGACATTTGGAGAGATGAAAGCATCGGCGGTGGAAACACATGGGGAAGAAACAAATTTAACTATGACGGGTTTAGATCATCGGAAGTCAGTTGCCCTGTCAAAAAATGCTGCCCGAAAGGATAAGCCAAAGGAGCGGTTTTTGTTGGTGGATGGATACAATATCATTTTTGCCTGGGACGAACTCCACGACCTGGCCAACGCGAATATGGATGCGGCGCGCGGCCGCCTGCTGGATGAACTCTGCAGTTATCAGGCCATGAACCGGATGCACCTGATCGTTGTGTTTGACGCTTATCGTGTGGCCGGGCATCAGACAGAAGTGATGGATTATCACAATATCCAGGTCGTGTATACAAGAGAGGCGGAGACCGCTGATCAATATATTGAAAAATTTGCTCATGTAAACGCTAAAAACTGCGATGTCACGGTTGCAACTTCCGATGGCCTGGAGCAGGTGATTATTCGAGGGGAGGGCTGCCATCTGTTGTCAGCTAATGACTTAAAAGATGAAGTGGAGCGGACAAGGCGGCAGATTCGGGAGACCTATATGGGAAAAGATCAGCAGAAAGGAAGCGGAGCATTTCGGAAAGCAGTGGAGGAGGTTATGGGGCGTAAGCCTGCTAAATAAGAAAAAATGGCGGGGTGAAGGAAAGGATAAGCCCATAAAATGAGAATAAAGTGAAAAATAGTGGGTTTAAGAGGAAGATGAAAACCCACAA
>JAJBTR010000264.1 GCA_020860745.1 Lachnospiraceae bacterium
TAAAATTCCCGCAACAGAATATCCGCAATATGCTCGGAAATATCCGTATACTGAAAACGATATACCTTTAATTCTCCTTTTAAACAATAAGCATTCCTTCCAACTCTGGCAATCTCACCGTTTTTCAGAAGTCTGCTCAAATATTTCTCCATTGCGCTCACGCCGGCTGCCTTCCCGCTGTCTTTGGCAACCTCAAACAATTCTTCTTTTTTAAACACTCTTCTCTTACTAAACTTACTTAAACATGCATCCATAAACGCTTCACATCCTTTATAATTTCGGCACTTTTTTATAGTTGTGCCAAAAAAAATCGTCTATTTATACTTTACGCAATTTCTCATATTATGTCAATGCAATTTTGGCACTTTTATGATTTTGTGCCGAAATTGTATTTCGCTGCATTCCGGCAAATTTATAGGATTTTTGCCGAAATAACACAATTACTAATCGCATGATTAAAATAAATTCTGCACCAAACCGGTGCAGTTTCAAACATCGCGTATACAGGATCATCCTCCTTTTAATTTTATATAGAACATATGTTCTGATTACCTTTTTGATTACCTCTTGATTACCCACCCCCGAAAAAGCCAGGTTTTATGCGGGTTTCCGGACACAGGAAGCGGGTTCGAGTCCCGTCTCGCGCTCTTAAAAAAGCTAGGTTTTATGCGGGTTTCAGAGGTTTTACCTTGACTACCTTTGACTACCTGCGTGACTACCTCATTTAACAAGCGCTAATTTCTGTTGGAACTCGGGAATAGCGCTTATTGTTTTTTCTTTTTCTTTCAGCTTCTGACGGTTGCGGTTGTAGAACTGGTTGCTGATCAGGATGCTCGTATGTCCCATCTGGTCGATGATCAACTTCTCACTGACTTTGTAATCAGAAAGAATCGAACAGTACGTTTTCCGGATCTTGTGCGGTGACCGCGGAAGGATCCCTACTTCTTTGCAGACCCGGTACATCTGGTGCTACACGCAGTTCGTGTTCAGGCGGCTGCCATCTTCCCGTACCATAACGAACTCGCTGTCGATGCCTGCGTTAAGGGCACGGAACGCGTCATAAATCCACTGGTACGCCTGCGGGAGGACTACGGCTCTCCATTCGGCTTCTGTCTTTGGAAATTCCTTGATCGCGCATTTGTACGGGCCATTGCCTTCCTTATAACGCGTCTCTGTCCGCCTGATGTATATCATGTCCGGTTTAAAACATGCGGACATCAGCATCCAGAACATCCGGAAAAATAATGGGATTTTGCTGAAGTCCCTTGTGATCCGGGAACTGGGGAGCAATATCGCTCCCAACATATATCTGGAGAAGTTTTGCAAACAGTATAATGATGGAATCAGCATAGAGTGCATCCTGAGAGGCATCGTGAATCTGCGCATGTCAAAAGAAGCGGAAGTACCGCTCAATATTGAAACATCCTTCCTTACCGACTTTAACCAGTGCCGGGACAGGATCATGCCGCGGCTGATCGGAACGGAAAATAATGAAAATCTTTTGGAAGAACGGCCGTATGTGCCTGTTGCTGACCTGGCAGTGACATTCTGCATTGACATGGGTGATATAAAAGGCGGGAATGCAAGTATTCCCATTCACAACGGACTTGCAATGTCATGGGGAATGCGTCTCCTCGTACACCTCGCGGATGGCCGTTTCCTCAATCGTCTCCCCGACCTCCGCGAACCCTGCAATCAAGGCGTAGTGATCTGTAAATCCACCGCGGTACTGGCTCACCAGTATTTTCCCGTCATGAATGACTCCCACAATCACGCAGGGACAGATTTTCGGATACTCCATCTGCCCGCAGACAGGACAGCGCATCATCCGTTCCCTCTCATCCGCCTCCATGGCAGTTCCGCACCGGCCGCAAAACCGGTGTGCTTCATACCATCGCGCCAGCTGCATTCCCACCAGCCCCGCATAGACCATGGAATGCGGGGCACATTTCCGCAGGATCTTTGTATCCTCATATCGATAGCCATCCGCCGCGATGTCCCTGCCAAGAAAAAAACCGTTCCTTCCCGATGGCAAAGAGATAGATGAAACTACCGCCGCTCTGATCCTGCTTTGACAAATCGGCAAGTTGCGGAAAGATAATCTTTTGGTTTTCTCCGCCAAGAAGAATCCGTCCGGCAGATATGCTGATGATATGATCCCCATCCTCCGGTTTTATATTATGGTATGCGTTTTCAAAGTGTAAAGGTGCTAAATCCTGAATCATATGCCGTTTCCCGTCCTGCTTTTTCTTGATTATATCATTATCCGCGGCTCCTGCCAATTCTGGTTCGGAAATTTTAATACCACGATATAATCCATTTGTAAATCGTATTATTTTCCTGAAAAAGACGGCCTTCCCCACTCGGGGAGGCCGCCCTCTTCTTATCCGGCAAACCAAAACAGCTTAATTTTTCCTTTTCCGGAAATTTCAAATGCTATTGTCTCAAATCCGCCGGTGGAAAACTCCACTCTGTACACTCCGTCCTTCATCCAGAACTCTACCTCAGCAGCCATTTCCCCAAGCTTTCCGAGAAATCGTCTCCCCAGCTTCTGTGTGAGCCGGATCAGCAGGTTTTCCAGTTCTTCCTGCTTTTTATCCTGCATTTCCACGTAATGCATATGGAGCCTGGAAGCTTCCCCATGATTATGGCACCAGCAGAAGTGGAAAAGGCTGGAGCCAATCATGTAGGAGGCGTAGGCGGAAGCACTCTGCCTGTCGTAGGGTTGCGTAGAAACAAAATTACTCATAACATCAACCATCCTTTCTATATTCTGTTGTTGTGGCGGAGGATCCGCGCATCCGGAAAAGATGGCATCAAAAAAGATCAGTCCGCCAAGGCATACTACAAGCGTAGTTGCTCGAAGTAAATGTCCATGAAAACTGATCTCTGATCTCGTCAGCTATTTTTTTACAGACGAAAGTATAACATGCGTGCCCGGAAATTGCAACACATATTTTTATAAAATCTGATGCCCGAAAATCTGATGCCTGCAGTTCAATTTTTCAACTACTTTTCCTTTACATCCCCATGGTTTCTCCCTTATAATATGGAACGATAAGGGGATTTATCGAACTACTAAACACAGGAGGGCACAAGATGTCACAGAGAACAGATATTCACAAGGTACTGATCATCGGCTCCGGCCCGATTATCATCGGCCAGGCCTGCGAGTTTGACTACTCCGGCACCCAGGCCTGCAAAGCGCTGAAAAAGCTGGGCTACGAGATCGTACTGGTCAATTCCAACCCTGCCACGATCATGACGGATCCGGAGATCGCGGATGTCACCTACATCGAACCGCTGAACGTCACGCGCCTGGAGCAGATCATTGCCAAAGAACGCCCGGACGCCCTGCTTCCTAATCTGGGCGGACAATCGGGATTAAATCTTTGCTCCGAGCTTGCCGCGAAGGGCATTCTGGACAAATACGGCGTACAGGTCATCGGCGTGCAGGTGGACGCCATCGAGCGCGGCGAAGACCGTATCGAATTTAAAAATACAATGAACAAGCTGGGCATTGAGATGGCGAGAAGCCAGGTCGCCTACAGCGTGGAGGACGCCCTCTCTATCGCGGACGAGCTTGGCTATCCGGTGGTGCTGCGCCCGGCCTACACCATGGGCGGCGCCGGCGGCGGCCTCGTTTATAATAAAGAAGAGTTAAAGACAGTCTGCGCCCGGGGACTGCAGGCGAGCCTGGTGGGCCAGGTTCTCGTAGAGGAATCCATCCTCGGCTGGGAAGAGCTGGAACTGGAAGTCATCCGCGACAAGGACAACAACCTGATCACAGTCTGCTTCATTGAGAACATTGACCCCATGGGCGTCCACACGGGCGATTCGTTCTGTTCCGCTCCGATGCTGACCATCTCCGAAGAAGTACAGAAGCGTCTGCAGGAGCAGGCATATAAGATTGTGGAATCGGTACAGGTCATCGGCGGCACCAACGTACAGTTTGCCCATGACCCGAAGACGGACCGGATCATCGTCATCGAGATCAACCCCCGCACCTCCCGCTCCTCCGCACTGGCGTCCAAAGCGACCGGATTCCCGATCGCGCTTGTCTCCGCCATGCTGGCCTCGGGCCTGTCCCTCTCGGACATCCCCTGCGGAAAATACGGCACACTTGACAAATACGTGCCGGACGGGGACTATGTGGTAATCAAATTCGCGCGGTGGGCTTTTGAAAAATTCAAGGGCGTGGAGGACAAGCTCGGCACCCAGATGCGCGCAGTAGGTGAAGTCATGAGCATCGGCAAGACCTACAAAGAGGCCTTCCAGAAAGCCATCCGCAGCCTGGAAACCGGCCACTATGGTCTCGGCCACGCAAAGGATTTTGATCAGAAATCAAAGGAGGAACTGCTCTCCCTCCTGATCACACCGTCCAGCGAACGCCATTTTGTCATGTATGAAGCACTGCGCAAGGGCGCTACTGTGGAAGAGATCCATGAGATTACAAAGGTAAAAACGTATTTTATCGAGCAGATGAAAGAGCTTGTGGAGGAAGAGGAAGCGCTCTGTCAGAATAAAGGTCAGCTTCCCTCCGATGAGGCGCTGATCACAGCGAAGAAGGATGGCTTCTCTGACAAGTATCTGAGCCAGATTCTGGAAGTCCCCGAGGACGACATCCGCTTCCGCCGCCTGGCGCTGGGTGTGGAGGAAGCCTGGGAGGGCGTGCATGTCAGCGGAACCCAGGACAATGCTTACTATTACTCCACCTACAACGCACCGGACAAAAACCCGGTTTCCACAGATAAGCCGAAAATCATGATTCTGGGCGGCGGTCCCAACCGGATCGGACAGGGCATCGAATTCGACTACTGCTGCGTCCACGCTTCCCTGGCGCTGAAAAAACTGGGCTTTGAGACCATCATCGTCAACTGCAACCCGGAGACTGTTTCCACCGACTACGACACCTCCGATAAGCTTTACTTTGAGCCTCTGACCCTGGAGGATGTGCTGAGTATCTATGAAAAAGAAAAACCCCTCGGCGTTATCGCACAGTTTGGCGGCCAGACCCCCCTGAATCTGGCGGCGGATCTGGAGAGAAACGGCGTAAAAATCCTTGGCACCGCACCCTCCGTCATCGACCTGGCAGAAGACCGCGACCTCTTCCGCGCTATGATGGATAAACTGGAGATTCCCATGCCGGAATCTGGCATGGCAGTAGATGTGGACGAAGCCATCGCAATCGCAAAGAAGATCGGCTACCCCGTAATGGTGCGCCCCTCCTATGTGCTTGGCGGCAGAGGTATGGAAGTCGTCTACGACGATGAGAGTCTGGCAGACTATATGAAAGCTGCCGTGGGCGTCACACCGGACCGCCCCATCCTCATCGACCGTTTCCTGAAGCATGCCCTGGAGTGCGAGGCGGACGCCATCAGCGACGGCACCCACGCCTTTGTGCCGGCTGTCATGGAGCACATTGAGCTTGCCGGCATCCACTCCGGGGACTCGGCATGCATCATCCCCTCGGTGCATATTTCCGAGGAGAATGTAAAAACCATTGAGGAATACACCAAAAAGATTGCGGAGGAAATGCATGTAAAAGGACTGATGAACATGCAGTACGCCATCGAGAACGGAAAGGTCTATGTCCTGGAGGCCAACCCGAGAGCGTCCCGCACCGTGTCGCTGGTATCCAAAGTGTGCAACATCCGCATGGTGCCGCTGGCCACAGACATCATCACCTCCGAACTGACCGGACGCCCCTCACCGGTTCCGTCCCTGAAAGAGCAGGATATCCCGTACTACGGCGTCAAGGAAGCCGTCTTCCCGTTCAACATGTTCCAGGAGGTAGACCCCATCCTCGGACCGGAGATGCGCTCCACCGGAGAGGTGCTTGGCCTGTCTCCCTCCTACGGTGAGGCCTTCTACAAAGCGCAGGAAGCCACCCAGACACGCCTGCCGCTGGAAGGCACCGTCCTGATCTCTGTCAACAGCAAGGACAAACCGGAAGCGGTGGAAATCGCACGTGGTTTTGCGGAGGATGGGTTTAAAATCCTCGCGACCGGCTCCACCTATGACCTGCTGACTGCCAACGGTATTCCGGCGGAGAAAGTGAAAAAGCTTTACGAGGGACGGCCGAATATCCTGGATATGATCACGAACGGAACCATTGACCTGATCGTCAACACACCCGCCGGAAAAGAAAGCGTCCACGACGACAGCTATCTGCGGAAAGCGGCGATCAAGGCAAAAATCCCTTACATGACTACCATGGCCGCAGCCAGAGTCACTGCAAAGGGAATCAAATATGTAAAAGAGCACGGGAACGGAGAGATCAAGTCGCTGCAGGAGCTGCACGGAGAGATCAGAGACCGGGCATAAGAAACAGAAACATTTTTAAGATACAGGCAGATTCGCTGATCACCACGCGGCGAATCTGCCTTCTTTCTATGCGCTAGGAATCTGATAGCTGTGCTGTCCGCACCCTGCGCGACGAGCAGGAGGCAAAATCGCCTCCTGTTCGATTATCCTTCTTTACAAAAAATACATCTACGTTTGCATTTTCCTTCTAAAGTGCTAAGATAAAGAAACGACAAAAAGTGAAATGGGGATAGAGTTAAAAATGACAAGCCATGTCAACGATTCACAAAAAGACTTTTCTAAAGGCAGCGTCTGGAAAATTATCACTTCGCAGGCGATACCGCTGACCGTCGCGCAGTTGATTTACCTGCTGTATAATGTGGTAGACCGCATCTATATCGGGCACCTGCCGGGGGTCGGCAGCCTGGCCTTAACCGGGGTAGGACTGACCTTTCCGTTCAGCACGCTGATTCTGGCTTTCGCCAATCTCTTCGGCACCGGCGGCACGCCGCTGTTTTCCATCGCGCGCGGCGCAAAGGAAGAAGAAAAGGCGAAGGCCATCCTCGGCAATGTGTTTACCCTGATCCTGCTCTCCTCCGTTGTCATTTTTGCATTCTGTTACGTATTCCGCGTGCCGGTGCTCTATCTCTTCGGAGTCAGCGACGACACCATCGTCTATGCAGAGAGCTATCTGCAGATTTACCTCTTCGGCGTGCTGTTCTCCATGATCGTCACAGGGATGAACGGATTTATCAGTGCGCTGGGGTTTCCTCGGACTGCCATGTGGACGACCGTCATCGGAGCCGTGCTGAACCTGATTCTTGACCCCATTTTTATCTTTGCTCTGGGTCTGGGCGTACAGGGAGCCGCCCTCGCCTCTGTCATCAGCCAGGGAGTATCCGCGCTCTGGATTATGCGATTTCTGCTTGGAAAACAGAATGAATACCGGCTGACGTTCGCCCACATGTGCCTGAAACTGCGTCTGTTCAAGGAGATCTTAAGCCTGGGTGTCACCGGATTTATGCAGCAGTTTACCAACTGCCTGGTTCAGATTGTATGCAACGCCACACTGCAGACATACGGCGGCGATGTTTATGTGGGAATCATGACCATCATCAACAGCGTCCGCGAGATGGCGTCTCTCCCGGTCAGCGGCTTAAGCAGCGGCGCCCAGCCGGTGCTCGGCTACAACTATGGCGTAAAAAAACCGCACCGGGTAAAGGAAGGCATCCGTTTTATGCCCCTGGCCGGCATCGTCTACACGGCTGCCATGTGGCTGGTCATCCTGCTGTTTCCCGGTGTGTTCTTACGCATTTTTTCCACGGACACGCAGACCATCACGCTGGGAATCCGCGCACTCCGGATTCACTTCATGGGGTTCGTCTTCATGAGCCTGCAGTTTATGGGCCAGTCCACCTTTGTAGGGCTGGGGAAGGCAAAGCGGGCCGTCTTTTTCTCCATCCTGCGCAAGGTCGTCATCGTCGTGCCGCTGACGCTGCTTTTCCCGCTGTATCTGGGAACCGACGGCGTCTTTCTGGCCGAGCCGGTATCCAACCTGATCGGCGGAACGGCCTGCTTTCTCACTATGTGGTTTACGGTGTACCGGAAGCTGGAGTAACTTCTGTCAGCCGCCCGCAACATATCAACGAAAGCATACGCCTCCCTGCTAAAACATCCGATGCCGTAAGCTCCCGGCAGAGACGCCACCGGCATTAAAATTCCGCTCCTTCTCATTCTTCTCTGACCTTTCCTGTAAAACATTGCTTCAAAATGCTATTATTCACTGATCCTTCGCTTTCCTATAATTCCCGCTTATATTCTCTCGGCAGTTTTCCCGTGTATTGCTTAAACACATGAGAAAAATAAGACGGATTGCTGATGCCAACCTGTTCGCAGACCTCCCCGATACTTTTATTTCCCTCTTCCAGAAGACTTTTTGCCTGATCTCAAGAATCGCGATGGAAATCATGGTTGGTTTCAGCATCGACAATATCACCACGAAAAACGTCCGGACCGGTCCGCAGCCGTCGATGGCGGCGGCTTCCTCAATCTCCAGAGGCAGATCCTTTACAAAACCGGTGAACATAAACACCGCCATTCCGGCTCCAAAGCCCAGATAAATAACCGGTATCGTCCACGGCGTATTCAGCTTCAGCGTATCCGCCGTCTTTGCCAGCGTAAACATCAGCATCTGGAACGGAACTACCATGGAAAACACAAACAGGTAGTAGCATATTTTGCAGAGTACCGTGTTAACCCGCGCGATATACCAGGCTGCCATCGACGTACAGAGAAGAATCAGCGCAGTAGATAGGGAAATTATTTTCTTCACGATAAACTGAAGAAGCGCTTCTACGAATCGCGGGAGCAGATGATTCTCTGCTCCCGCACAATCGCTCCCCGTACAGCGGGTGTCTCAGACTGTCATAGACAGACCATCCGCTTATTCATTTGCCGCTGCGTACTGCTGCGCCCAACCGGCTACGAATGCGGTCTCCACATTGGACCAGTCGCCGCCCGCATCATACTGGTTCATCGCTGCTACAAGGCCTGCTCTCCACTCATCCACGTTCGGTGTGTAATTGAATGCCCAGCTAACTGTGTATTTGCCCTCTTCGATGTACTGATTTGCATACTGGAAGAAAACATTCTCATTCTCGGCAGCCTGCGCATACGGAATCTCGCCAAACTGCTCCGCCATCATCGCTGTGCCCTCCTCAGAGGTAACCAGCCAGTACATGAAATCCAGTGTCGCCTGCTGATCTTCCCCGGAAGCATTCGCATTGACCGACCAGCAGTTCTCTGTGCCGGAGGCCAGACCGGCATTTTCCTCACCATCTACGCCGATGTAAATCGGAATCATTGCCAGTTCATCGTTGCTGTATGCTTCACTCAGAGCGGCATACTCCCAGGTACCGTTCTGATAGAACACCGCGCTGCCCGCAAGGAACTCTCCCTCCGCGTCATATCCGCCGGTCGCCAGCGTGGAAGCATCGTATGCGCTGTCCTCAATATAGAGATCCCAGATCTGCCTGAAGTTATCCAGATATGCGCCGGTGATTTCTGCCGGAGCTTCTGTCCACTCATCGTCAACCGACTCATAGTAAAGCGGCATATTTGCCAGGTGTCCGGTAAATCTCCAGGAGGATGAATCATCCATACCCGAGGAGGTAAATGCGTCAAAACCAAGTTCGTCCGCGCGGGCATGGATATCATCCGCCACAGTCTTTAAGGTGTCAAAGTTGTTAATATCATCCAGGCTGTAGCCGGCCTGCTCCAGAAGAGTCAGGTTTACGATAATGCCAAAGCTCTCATAGCAGTAACCTGTCGAAACTGCGCGCCCCTCTTCATCGTAAAGCGTGAAATCGTCTGTAGTCAGCTCATTGTAAACATCCGTTCCGGTCAGGTCGATGCAGTAATCTCCCCAGGTTTTCACAGCCGCCTCATTGCCGACGACAAACAGGGTCGGCGCTTCCGATTTATCCATCTCCGCAGTCAGCGTAGAATCGTATGTACCGGATGCCGCCGTCACGACCTTTACCTCGACCCCGGTCTGCTCCGTGTAGGTCGCCGCAATCTCCTGCAGTGCCTCATCCGCCTCCGGCTTCATATTCAGCCAGTAAACAGAACCTTCGCCTTCCGCCGCGGCGACCTCTGTGCTCTCCGCGGCGGCACTGCTATCGCCTGCATCGGAATCGGTCGTTCCCGTATCACCGGAGGATCCGCATCCCGCAAGGAGAGATGCGCCCATGGCTGCCACCAGACCCATTGCCAAAAATCTTTTTCTGTTCTTCATAAAAAATTCCCTCTTTTCTTTTTTAGGA
Organism: Lachnospiraceae bacterium; assembly: GCA_020860745.1. Taxonomy (GTDB): domain Bacteria; phylum Bacillota; class Clostridia; order Lachnospirales; family Lachnospiraceae; genus Eubacterium_I. The sequence goes on from JAJBTR010000264.1 coordinate 10,131, forward strand.
TAAAAAAAGTTACCTGTTGGTATCTATCCTATCAAAAAGAGGGAAAATCCTTTAACAATTTAAAAACATGAAATATCAAAAAAAATACTTCGGTTTAATTTTCCGCATTAAATTCCGCGATGCTTTCATCCTCTGCCCCCTCCTCCGTCTCCGCTGCCTTCGCAGTGGCCAGAAGCATCGGCGCCCAGGCCGTGCCCTCCGTATGCAGCGCCAGTGGTGTGATTCCCGCCGCCTGCAGCCGGTCGCAGCATTCCCAGAATTCCTCCCAGGTCTCCGGGAACTCCGAAATCCCTGCCTCGGCGAACAGTTCCTCATTCCAGAAAATGCCGGAGCAGGAGAAAGCCATCGTGCTCTCCGGCGCCAGGTAAATGCTCCCATCGTCCTCCGTGACGCTCTCCAGGACTTCCTCCTCAATCATATTCTTCCACTCCGCATCATTGTTTATATAAGAAGAAAGATCCTCCACTCTCCCCTCCTCCGTCATTCGGTTGTAAAAGGATGGCAGGAGGCGCAGACTTGTTAAAATAGCCGGCAGGTCGTCCGTCACATTGAGCCGCTTCATATTCTGCCGCTCCTCCTGCTCCGTCTCCATCACCCATTCCACATCCAGATAATATGTGCCCTCATAAGCTTCATTAAAAGCCTCCACCAGATCTTCATCACTCCGGATGCCGCTGGTAGGGCTGACCATGAGAATGACGGGAATCTCTACGGCACCGTCCGCTGCTGCATCACCGCCGTCCGTCCGCGCGGTCTCCGCCTCAGCACTCCCCGACAGCAAACCATCCGCCTGTGCGGTTCCTTCTCCGGCGCTCTCCAATTTCAAACTGCATCCGGCTGCTAACAGCATAGCAACTATTCCGACACACATTACAACAAGCTCAATGCTTCGTCTTTTTTGTATTTTCACCCGTTGTTTCCTCCCTGTCTTCTAAAGAACACGGCCTCACACATATCATTATTCCGAATCTCGCCATAACATCTGCTCAGGCTTTGGAAGATGGCTGCCTTTCATCTACATTCACTCTGATGCCCCCGGGAGCCGCATCACACAGCAGGTCCCGCTCTCATCCGTTTCATAGGCAAATCCTACGCCCTCCCCGTACTGCAGCCGCAGCCGTGTCACAATATTTACCACGCCATACCCATGCTGTCCATCCGGGAAACAGTTTTTCATCTCTGTAATCGGGAGATCAGTCAGCCGGTTAAGAAGCCGCCTCATATCCTCCCGCATCGGTGTCCCGTTATTATATACTTTAAGAAGCAGGCCGCCCCTGTCGTCCCCGACGGTAATCCGGATCAGCCCTCCCTCATAAATCTCTCCAAAACCATAATGCAGGGCATTCTCCGCCAGCGGCTGCAGGATCAGCTTCAATACCAACCGCCGCCTCACCTCGATGTCACACTCGATCTCGTACTGAAACAGATTTTTATTCCGGATCTGCTGAATTTCCATGTAGCTCCTTACGTTGTCCAACTCGTCCTCCACGGTGACCAGCTCACTGCCTTTGCTGAGACAAAGCTTCAGGTAGCGCGACAGTGCCTGTATCATCTGCATCGTCGTCTCTTCCCTATTCATGCGGGCCAGCATATAGATCGTGTCCAGTGTATTATAAAGAAAATGGGGATTAATCTGCGCGATCAGCGTATTCATCTCGCTTTTTCTGAGCTCCCGTTCCTGCTTTCGGATATCCTCCAGAAGCTGTTCGATATTATGCAGCATTTCATTGTAGGACTGACCGATCTGGTCCAGTTCCGTATTGGTATGCAGTTCAAGAAAGTGCCCGAAATCATTTCCGTCAAACCCGCTCATGGTATCACTGATATATCGAATCGGCCGGGTAAAACGCCGTGCAAAAAACATGCTCAGCACAGCCGCAATAAACCCGGTCAGCACGAAAATGATCACCAACACCATCTGAATCTGACTCAGACCGCTGTTCAACGTGCTGTTCGGGACAAAGGTAAAAATCGTAAAACCGCAATCCGCCTGACGATAAATAAGATATCTTCCGCTTGCCATTTTCTCCGAAAATACTGTCACTTCCTCCTGTGCCGTCCCGGACATTTTCCCCGAGAGAGTGGCGACCTGTTCCAGATCTTCCTGTGCCAGTTCATATCCCTCCGGAACCCACGATGCGCAGAGTTCTCCATCAGCTGTCATCACGCCGACGCTCACCGCATCCGACAATTCCTCCTCACCGAAAATTTCTTTCAGGAAATCATCTCCCATCTTCAAAAACAACATCCCCGGTTCGTGGGCGTATTCGAAGCTTCGCACATATCTTACGATAAAAAGCGCCATCTCTCCGTCGCCGAAAAGGTAATCCTCTGTCCAGACCCACCGGGTCTTCGCATAATCTTCCCCCAGCGTATCCGCCAGCCCGCTCTCCAGAAAATCATGATACGTAACCTTGGAATAAGACCGGGTATAAACGTTTCCCTTATTATCCGCATAACAGTATTCCTCAGCATCATCCAGATTAATATAGGCAAAATACTTGCTCAGAGAATTTTGTTCCTCCCCTGTCAGTTCCTCCGCAAGCAGACTGTCCTGCACGCCATCGTACAGGATACACTCCGCCGTCACCTCATCGGTCTTCTGGAACAGATTTTCCATGGTCAGCCCCATTTTTTCCGTCATATAAACATAGCTTTCCACAATCGTCGACGCTGTGTTCTGACGCGTATAAGTAAGGACACAGACGCTGGACAGCAACAGGGCAATCAGCAGGATAGCCACCATGTTGGAAAAATATTTTTTTCTGATTCTGTATCCTCTGTTCATTTTATACTCCATCTGGTTTTTGGACATCTCATTTCCTGCGCTCATTATACCATCCTTTATAAGGAAAAATCATCCAAAAAAGTAAACCTCTCTGAGACAAAACGATGTTTCCACAAAGGAATTATCATTCTCTGCCCATTGAAAAAGCGGAGGATGCAGTAAAAATTCAACTTCACTGTATAGAACACTGCCTTTTGACAGAATACAGTTTATAAAAAATCTTTTTTTCTAATAGCGCGGTTGCTAAGCCAACTGCACAGGTGGTAATTTTTTAAATTCTCCGGAATTAGATGGAACTGAAAAGGAAAATATAATTGCAAACCACGGGAAAGTATGCTAGTATCAAACCATAAAAGCATACTTTTCTTATTCTTACGGGCACAGGATGCGATGAGAGAGGCATCCGCCGTGTGCTGACAGATCTGCAGCTTTCCGGATGACAGTGTTCCGGACGGCTATTACACATTCTTCTGTATCTATGAAAATTCATGCTTTTAGATTCCATTTTACAAAGCAGGGATTTTCATACTAAGGGATACGGAAAGCGGAGAGGAGTTCTGCCATCGAGTGAAATACCCCTGCGGGTTAACAGACCAGAGGAGGTATTTTATGAGTGGGAAACAAAAGGATTCCCTGAAACCGGACATTGTTGTAAAGAATTACTGGGGCAATAACGAAGTGTTTGCCGATTTCTTCAATGCTGTTCTGTTTAACGGGAAACAGGTGATTCTCCCGGAAGATCTTACGGGCAGCGACACGGATAATTCTGTTGTCAAAGAGCAGCATAACGGCGTTCTGGAATCCGTCAGCGGGGCACGGGACAGCATCAAAATCCACAAGAAGTCGACGGCACATGGTGTGGAGCTTGTGCTGCTCGGCCTGGAAAACCAGGAGCGGGTTCACTACGCGATGCCTTTGCGGGTGATGGGATACGACCTCGGGGTCTATAAGAAGCAGTACAATGAAAAAGCAAAAAAAGTACGCGCTGCTTTTAAAAATAAAA
>JAJBTR010000099.1 GCA_020860745.1 Lachnospiraceae bacterium
GGACCGAACGGCGGCGGAAAGTCAACGCTGGCGAAGCTGATTGCCGGAATTGAGGAGCCGACTGGCGGCAGCAGTTTGTTTCACGGTGAGGATATCACGCAGCTTGGTATCACGGCACGGGCGAAGCTCGGCATCAGCTATGCGTTCCAGCAGCCGGTTCGTTTCAAGGGGATTCAGGTGCTGGATCTTTTAAAAATCGCGTCGGGAAAGAAACTGAGTGTCTCGGCAGCCTGCGAGTATCTGGCGGAGGTTGGGCTGTGTGCGAAGGATCACATCAATCGTGAGGTGAACGCAAGCCTGTCCGGCGGCGAGTTAAAGCGTATCGAGATCGCGACGGTGCTGGCGCGGGGAACGCAGCTTTCTGTCTTTGATGAGCCGGAGGCGGGCATTGACTTGTGGAGCTTCCAGAACCTGATCCAGGTGTTTGAGCGGATGCAGAAGAAGGACGAGCAGCGGTCGATCGTGGTGATTTCCCACCAGGAGCGGATTTTGAATATCGCGGATGAGATTATTGTGCTCGCGGACGGACAGATCCGGGAGCAGGGATCGAAGGATGAGATTCTTCCGGGGCTTCTGGGAACATCCTCCGCGGTGAACGCATGTCAAAAGATAATGTAAGTAGCAATTCAGAGCAGCAACAATAGCGTGACACAGACCGTGCAGATTTATCTGTATCGGGCTGTGTTGTGCTATTGGGATGGGCGGAATGCCCATCATAGCCGCAGGCATATGACGCTGTTTTTTGCGGCATATAGCCCGTCAGGGCGGTCTGTGGCCGGATGCTCTGAATGGATAAATAAGGTAAATAATTACGTGGGTATAAGGAGTCGAACATGGCAGAATTTCAGAAGATGGATGCGATACAGAAAAGAATGTTAAGAGAGGTGGCGGATCTGCACTCCGTCCCGGAGGGAGCATACAACATTCGTGCCAATGGCGTCAGCGCGGCGCGGAGCACGACGGCAAATATCGATATTGTCTCGAAGGAAAACGGCGCGGGCATTGATATCCGTATCAAACCGGGTACAGTAAATGAGAGTGTGCATATCCCGGTGGTGCTCAGCCAGAGCGGACTAAAGGAGACCGTGTATAATGATTTTTATATCGGGGAAGACAGCGACGTGGTGATCGTGGCAGGCTGCGGGATTGATAACTGCGGCAACCAGGATTCTGAGCATGACGGTATCCATCGTTTTTATGTGGGCAGGAACGCAAAAGTGAAATATGTGGAAAAGCATTACGGTTCCGGTGAGGGAACCGGCAAGCGCATCCTGAATCCGGGGACAGAGGTCTACATGGAAGAGGGAAGTTCGATGGAGATGGACATGGTTCAGATCAAGGGGGTCGATTCGACGGACCGGAAGACGACAGCGGAGCTGGCGGCAGGCGCGCGTCTGGTTGTGCGGGAGCGCCTGATGACACACGGCGACCAGTACGCGGTAAGCGATTACCGGGTGACTTTAAACGGTGAGGGCGCCAATGCCGATGTGGTATCCCGTTCTGTGGCGCGGGACAATTCTTATCAGAAGTTTGACTCCCGTATTATCGGAAACGCACCCTGCACCGGACATACCGAGTGTGATGCGATCATCATGGATAAGGCGCGGATTCTCGCAATCCCGCAGCTGGAGGCCAACGACCTGGATGCAGCGCTGATCCACGAGGCCGCCATAGGAAAGATCGCCGGGGAGCAGATTATCAAGCTGATGACGCTGGGACTCACGGAGAGCGAGGCAGAGGAGCAGATTATCAACGGCTTTTTGAAATAAAATTTGGAAGAAATGTCACATCAACAGCCAAACTGTCACATCATTCGATTTCGGCGGGGCGGCTGTTTTGCTATGCTGTTAAAAACGATGTTGGGATTCATAGTGTACCGGTGATGAAAAAAGTATAGACAAAACTAAAGCGGGTGTATCATTTCTGGTAAAAGCGTGATAAACTGGGAGTAATTAATGAGGAGGATTTTCATATGACCAGAGATGAAGCATGGGAACTATTGAGAGAATATAATAAGGAATCATTTCATCTTGAGCACGCGCAGACTGTGGAACAGACCATGCGTTATTTTGCGGAACAGCTCGGATTCGGGGAAGAAAAGGATTTCTGGGGTATCGTGGGACTCCTTCACGACCTGGATTTTGAACAGTACCCGGAGCAGCATTGCATCAAGAGCCAGGAGATTATGCGGGAATGCGGCGTGGATGAGCAAATTATTCATGCCACAGCCAGTCATGGGTATGGCATTACCGTGGATATCCAACCGGAGCATGAGATGGAAAAGGTCCTCTATGCGGTGGATGAACTGACCGGGCTGATCGGGGCGGTTGTGTTGATGCGCCCGTCGAAGAGTGTCCAGGATCTGGAGCTCAAATCCGTGAAAAAGAAGTATAAGAACAAGGGCTTTGCCGCGGGATGCGACCGCGAAGTGATTCAGCGCGGGGCGGATATGCTGGGATGGACGCTGGACGAGTTGATTACGAGGACGATTGAGGCGCTCCGTACCTTTCAGGCATAAGTGCTCGCGCGTAAAGTACCCACAGGGCAGACTTGTCGCAAATAATACTTTATTTCAGTATATTAAATTTTTTCAATTTGATTCGGATGGGATATGCTGGTATAAATAGTCCACGTATGGAAATGAAAAAGTAGCAGTAATTGGCGAGTGACGAGTTGGATCGGGATGAAATCACGATATAATGAGCGCAAGCGAGTCAACGTGCTTGCACGATTGACGAGCGGCGAAATGCGATCATGTGCCGTTTTTGCACATGATATAATGAGCGCAAGTGAGGAAAGTCATGCTTGCATGAATTTGACGAACGGCGAAAATGCGATCATGTGCTGTATTTGCACATGATATAAAACTGACAGAATGGAGACGAATATGCAGAATTTTACATACTATACCCCCACGGAGATTATTTTCGGCAGGAGCGCCGAAAAAGAGGCCGGTCGGCTTGCGGCGAAATGGAATGCCAAAAAGGTTCTGATTGTCTATGGCGGCGGGAGCGCGGTTCGCAGCAGACTTCTGGCTGTCATTGAGGCGGAGCTGGATATAGAGGGCATTGCGTGGGATACGCTTTCCGGCGTGCGGCCCAATCCCCGCCTGGCACTGGCGCGGGAAGGTGTAAAAACGGGGGTTGCCTTTGGTGCGGATCTGGTTCTGGCCGTGGGCGGCGGCAGTGTGATTGATACAGCCAAGGCGGTCGCTATCGGGGCTGCCAATCCGGGCACGGATCTCTGGGATTTCTGGACAGGGAAGGTGGGGAAACCGAAACAGGTTCTGCCTGTCGGCGTTGTTCTTACGATTGCGGCTGCCGGAAGTGAGACCAGTGACTCCGCTGTCCTGACTAATGAGGAGACTGGGACGAAAAAGGGATACGGAGGGGATTTTGTCCGCCCGAAGTTTGCCTTGATGAATCCTGAACTGGCGGCTACCTTGCCACGCTATCAGCTTGCCTGCGGCGTGGTGGATATCCTGATGCATACGCTGGAGCGCTATTTTACTCCGGTGGAGGGAAACCATCTCACGGATGAGATCGCGGAGGGGCTGATGCGGACCATCATCTGCGAGGGAAAGAAGGTCTATGACAATCCCGCCGATTACGACGCCATGAGTGAAGTAATGTGGTGCGGAAGTCTCTCACACAATGGGCTGACCGGTCTTGGCCGCGGCAAAGATTTTTCCTGTCACAAGCTGGGACATGAGATTGGCGGGATGTTTGACGAGGCTCACGGCGCGACGCTCTCTGCTGTCTGGGGGAGCTGGGCGCGGTATGTGTACCGTCAGGATATTGCACGTTTTGTGCGCTACGGACGGAAAGTCTGGGGCATTGACGGTGATGCAGCCGGGGAGGATGAGATCGCTCTTGCCGCTATCCGGCGGACGGAGGATTTTTTCCGCTCTCTGGATATGCCGGTGTGTCTGGGAGAGCTGGGTATGGGTGTGCAGCCGGAGGGGGTGCTGCAGAAGATGGCGGACAGCGCGACAAACGGCGGCACGGTGAAGCTTGGCAGTTTTTGCCCCATGGACGCGGAGGATATGGTGGCAATTTATCAATGTGCAAATCATGTGTAGATTTGCAGGCGATGCGGATTTTGAAAGTGATGGGGAGGATATATCATCGCCGCTGGTTTCCTGAGCGGATGATAGATAGTACGATAGTACCGTGTTTGCCTATATTGGAACGAAATGAATTTGGTGTGTATGTCGGGGATTTATGAAAATATATGCAGTGTCTGTAACTGAGAAGGAGGCAGATTATGTCCGGAAAAAGAGAAAATTATATTACCTGGGATGAATATTTTATGGCGGTGGCGAAGCTGGCAGGGATGCGCTCCAAGGATCCGAATTCCCAGGTGGGCTCCTGCATCGTGAGCGAGGATAACAAGATTTTGTCTATGGGATACAACGGCTTTCCGCGCGGGTGTTCCGACGATGAGTTCCCATGGGCGAGGGAGGGCGATGAGGGGGAGACTAAGTACCCCTATGTGGTTCACAGCGAGCTGAACGCCATTCTCAATTACCGGGGCGGCAGCCTGGACGGGGCAAAGCTGTACGTTTCGCTTTTTCCCTGCAATGAGTGCGCCAAGGCAATCATACAGTCCGGCATCAAGACCATCGTATATGCGGAGGATAAATATGACGGGACGCCGTCCGTGCTGTCATCCAAGAGGATGCTGGATGCGGCGGGAGTGCGCTATTATCGGTATCAGCCTTCCGGGCGGATGTTGGAGATAACGGTGTAGGCGCTTATAAACGATTTTTTTCGCAGTAGGTCAGATAACCGGTGGTAAACAGTATGCTCCACAGGTTGTCTATGTTCTGATCAATTTCTTCGTAAGTCAGATCCATGCGAAGATCTTTATTGATGCTTTTTCCCTCGGAAAGCTCTTCCAGTTCTGCACGTGTAGTATCGTCCGCCATGCCAACGAAGCGTATGATCAGGTCATGTATTCTGAAATAAAATGTCAATGTATTCCGGCACTCCCACGGACATATTTTTCTTCTTCCACATGGCTCCCACCTTTAATACAGGATTGCAGTCTGTTATTTTTCTGAAAACTGCGGATGTCGTGTGATTTTCGATATTGGACGGCAGGATAGAGACTCCCATGCCGGCTTCCACCATGATCAGCGCCGTATCAATATGAGAATAATCGCAGATGATGTTTGGCGGAATCGGGCCGTGTTCCACATATTCAGAAAGCATCTGGGCGTAAGAAGGAAACTGGTGTGCACTCGGCAGAATCAACGGATAGCGAAGTAAGTCTGCAATATATATTTTCTCCTGACCGGCCAGTTGGTGCTCTGCTGGTAGCACGGCGCTGATGCCGTCGTCATAAAGCTCCTTAAAAATAATGTCCGGCGGCAGGAAAGAATTGGGAAAGAGGATACACAGAGCCACATCCACGATATTATTGTTAAAAGCCTCTGACAGATCATTCACCTGCAGGCTGGCCAGGGAGATCGTCATGTTCGGGTATTTCTGACGGAAATTCTGGATGCTGGCGGTCAGAAGATCCCGGACTGCGGCATCCAGAAAGCCGATGCGGAGCTGACCGGTTAATTCACCCTTGCTTCGTTGGATTAAGGTCATAGCTTCCTCATAAGCGGAAAGGATTTTTTGTGCTTTTGTCAAAAATTCGGTGCCGATCTGTGTGAGACAGACACCCTGCCTGGAGCGGGCGAACAGCTGTACACCCAGTTCATTTTCCAGTGAGAGGATGTATTTGGACAGGGTAGACTGTCCGATAAACATGCGTTCTGCTGTGCGCTTGAAATTTAATGTGTATGCCAGATCTGTGAATTCTTTTAGAGTCTGAATTGTCATAACCTTTCTCCTCGCTTGCTGTCCCCCATTGCTTCTGATTATACAGCAGGTTTTCTTTATGAGAAAGATTTATTTCAAAAAAGATTTCAGGTGTTCGTATTTTTACAGGAAATGACTTAATATTGTTCACTATAAACTTCCAGGAGTGGGTGGAGCGGTAATTCCAAAATGGCATTGACCCTTTCTGAATGGTACACACGATTGAGAGAAGTTCTGTGTTACGCTTATTGCAGAAAAAATATGCGCAATGAGGCGCATATGAAAAAGGAAAGGGGGTATGGAAACTATGGTGGAACTGACTTCGGATAATCTGTTTCTGGCTGTAAAGAATGCACAGGATGCGGGGCTGTTGAAGCTACTGCCTGCAATGAATGGAAAGATCAAGCCGGGCGACCGTTTTTTTTGAATCATTCCAAAGGTATCTGCTGGATACGTTTGATCTGAAAGCGCTGGATCAGACGCTCTGTTACTTGGCGCCGACATTCCGGTTTCTGGCAGACCCGGCGCACTGGGAACCCGGGGAATTTACCAGTGATGATATGTTTGCGGCGGTTTTGCATTTGCAGAAAATGGGTGTATTCCGCGTCATGAAGACAAAACCACAGATCCCGGGGGAGGGCGACCGGTTTTTTGAGTATTATCAGAGAATTCTGGTAGAAAAGGTCGGTGTGGAGACGATGGATCGGCTGCTTGCTATCCTGGCGCAGTGCATCCGGTTTCTGGCATCGGAGGAAGCCATGGAAAATGTCGTAAAAGATGCTGCTATTGACGGTTCATCGGTACCTGACACAGGATTGTTGTGTTCGGGTGTAACTGCCAATTCGTAAAGCAGGGTAGCTGCCAAACTTCAGAAAAGACGGTAACAGAGAAAGGAGAAAAATCAGGCATGAACACAGAATCATACATCAGGGCATTGTCGGAGACGGACAGAAGCCTTGAAATCGTGACAGATGCGGCAGCCTGTGCGGATTATATATCTCAAAACAGGAGCCTGGTGTCTGTCAGTGAGCCAAAGGCGGTTCTCTATCCTGTGTGCTCAGAGCAGGTACAGGATATTGTACAGAAAGCGAATGAATATAAGGTAAATCTGGTGGTGCGTTCCAGTCAGGGGACAGTGAGTATGAGCGGCGCCTCTCTGCCGGTGGCGGGGACAGACTGCGTGGCGGTGAACCTGTCCAGGATGAATAAAATCATGAATATTGATGCGAAAAACAATATGGCAATTATTGAGGCAGGCGTCACCTACGGGCAGTTAAATGATGCGCTGAAGCCATATGGACTTTATGTCGAACATCCGCTGTCTCCCCGGGCGGAAAAGTCAGTGCTGGCCAGCCTGATTGACCGCGATCCGGTGATGACGGCAAAACACCTGTGGGATGTTCCGGATCCGCTGTGCGCGGTGGAGATGGTCATGGGTAAAGGCAGATTGTTCCGTTCCGGTTCGGCGGCGGGGCCGGGAACGCTGGATGAGATGTTGGAGGCAGGCTGCGGGATTAACCAGGCGCAGGGGCCGGTCTGGCTGGATCTGGCCAGAGTCATTACCGGATCACAGGGCACCCTGGCAATCGTTACATGGGCTTCTGTAAAGGTGCGTCAGATCGGCAGTGAGTACAGCCTGACCTATGTGCAGTCGGATGATGCGGATCAGTTGGCAGCTTATGCTTCCCAGGTCATCCGCCGCAGGCTGGGTGAGGAGGCTGTGATCTTAAACCGCAGAGGCATGAGGAATGTATTTGGCATGACGGAAAAAGATGCGGCGGCCATGCCGAAGTGGACTTATATTACCAGTGCCAGAGGATTTCGCTATTTTCCGGAAATGTATCGTGACAATCAGGTGCTGGATATGACGGATATCGCTGCGGAGCATGGATTGGCTCTTAAGACGGAGTTGCCCGGGCTTGACAATGCCGCGGTACGGCGGATATTGGAGGAAACCTCAAAGGATGGGGATTACTGGAAAGAGCGGGATGGCAGGACGGTTACGCATCGCTTTATCCTGAACACGATGGATAAAATCGGGTTTTATACTGCGCTGGCGGAAGAGGCGGTAAAGCATTGCGGTCTGGATGCGGGAAATCTGGCTGTATATGCGCAGCCGTCCCAGATGGGCCGCAACTGCCATATTGAGTTTATTTACTCCGCCGATCCCGGAAAAGCACAGCAGCTGGAGGAAACGCTTTCTGTGACGCTGTTGGATAACGGGGCATTTTTCTCCAGACCATACGGAGTTATCACGGAAGAAGTTTACAACAGATATGCGGATCAGAAAAAATATATGCCGGTCATGAAAGAATTCTTTGATGAAAACCGGATTATGGCTCCCGGCAGGCTGTGCTATTAGAAAGGGGGAAGACAGACATGGCACTTATGAATTATAAGGCGGATCAGGGCTGGTGCAACCGTTGCAGCAACTGTAAATGGATTCCGTCCTATCGGATTAAAAAGACAGAGACAATGTACATCTGTCCGGCAATTACAAAATATAATTTCAATGCATACTCCGGGTGCGGAAAGCTGGAAATTGGCTATTCCATCAATGACGGTCACAGTGAAGTCTGTGAGTCGACACAAAATGTGGCGTACAAATGTACGCTCTGCGGAGCCTGTGACTATGCCTGTAAGGTATTCCGCAAGGATATTGATGTGTCGGAGAATATTGAGGAACTGCGGAAAGAATGCGTCAATGCGGGGTACATTTATCCGCAGCATCAGGCGATCGTAGATTCCATCCGTGACAATGGTAACCAGTTGTGCCGGCCTGCCGGGGACAGGCTTGACTGGACAGAGGGTCTTGCAATCAAAAAAGTGTCGGAGGATGCGCAGGGAGAGATTTATTTTTATGCAGGTGATATCAATACATATAGCTGGGAGTTGGCTAAACGCACAAAAGCGGTGGCTTCCCTGCTTTTGAAAAAAGGGCTGGATTTGATTACTTCCGGCACCGCAGAGCCAACTGCGGCGGATAAGGCGTTTGATCTTGGCTTTATAGAAGCAGGGAAAGAAGCTGCGCAAAAAACTGGCGGCGGAGGTAAAAAAATCGGGAGCGAAAACCCTGGTGACACTGGATGCCCATGCTTTCGCGGCTTTTCGCTGGTATTATCCGCGTTACGGTGTAGAGCTTGGAGCAGAAGTGCTGCATATTACAGAACTTCTGGAACGCATGTACCGGGACGGAATGATTCATCCGGGCAAGGCGGAAGGGTTGAAAGTAACCTACCAGGATCCCTGCAATCTGGGACGCCGCAGTGATCCATACAAAGGGGAGTACGAGGGGGACAAGCGCCGCAGGCCGATGGCGCTGACCCGGACAGGAGATCTGGGGGTTTATGAGGCTCCTCGGGCGCTGCTCACAGCAATCGGGGGTGTGGAACTGATTTAGTTGGTTCGCCGGAAAGGATGGTCCTGGTGCTGCGGAAACGGCGCCGGTGTTGCGGAAGTGAACCCGGATCTGCTGGAATCGGCATCTGGAAACCGGATGACGGAAGCGGAAATGACCGGGGCGGATGTGCTGGTGACGGCGTGCCCTGGGTGCGAGGGTGTGCTGACAGCGGCGGGCGGTATGAAAGTTATGGATCTGACGGAACTGGGCCTGAAATATTACGAATAGGAGGCGGAGAAGATGTTAATACCCGAGGAGGCTTACAGAGAGATAGAGCAGATTGTGGGTCCGGAGAATATTACGGCGGATGAACAGATCTGCGACACGTATGCGCAGCATTTATTTCACCGGCCGGATCCGGAACTCTGGGTGCTCCGCCCGGCGGCGGTGGTGCTCCCGGGTTCCACAGAGGAGGTATCCGGATTTGTAAAAGTATGTAACAAATATAAAATCAAATATAAGGCGCATTCTACCGGTTACGGCGCACACAATGGCGCGACATCTCCGGACTGTGTCCTGGTGGATTTGAGAAGGATGAACCGTGTGGTCAGCGTGGATTCGGAGAATATGATCGCGGTGGTGGAGCCTTATGCCAGCGGCGGTGAGATAGAGTATAAGGCGTGGCAGCACGGGCTGACCTGCTGTATCACGACGGCCGGTCCGCAATCCTCTGTGCTGGCCAGCATCTCATCTCATCAGGGCGGTTCCTGCGCGGGCGCGTCCATGGGTTATAACGGAAGAAATATGCTGGCCTGTGAGTGGGTCGCGCCGGACGGGGAGATCATCCACATCGGATCTGCGGGTAACGGCGGCGGCTATTTCACGGCGGATGGTCCCGGTCCGTCATTGAAAGCCATGATCCGCGGCTATTTTGGCTTCGACGGCGCTATGGGAATCTTTACAAAAGCGGCGGTTAAGCTGTACCAGTGGAGCGGCATGCGGGATTATAACATCCCTAACGACGGAAATCTTTATGAGGCGGATGTGGAGGTTCCGGATAACATCCGTTTCTACACGTTGATCCACAGAGATTGGGATGATATTGAGAAAGCGTATTATGCACTGGGGGAGACAGAAGTCTGCACCTACATGAACAAGTTTTCCATCGGCGTCACCGGCTGGGGATATATGCCTGAATTTATGGAAAGCGCGCTGAAACAGCCCCATCTCCGGGAGGCGTTGAAAATGGGGCGTCAGAGGACGGTCATGGTAATCATTGGAAACAGCGAACGCGACCTGGCTTACAAGGTGGCATGTGTTGAGAAGATTGCGGAGGAGACCAACGCGATCCTGATCGGCGGAAAAGTGGATAATCCTTATCGGAAAGCCCACGTCTGCTCGCTGTGTAAGGCGGACGGATATGCGAGCCTTTTTAACGGTCCGGGAACATTCCATGTGGCAATGGGCGCGGACGAGGCGCTGGAAGTGACGATGAAGCAGGCCAGGGAGGCACAGCGCATCAAGGAGCAGATGATCGCAGAGGGACAGACAGCGGACGACCTCGGCGATGGCGCATGGATCGGTATTTACGAGCACAGCGCGAAAGGACACAATGAGGCAACCATGATCTTTGACCCTCGGGAGGAATACGCGGCAGGCGCCATGATGCGGTACTCTGTGGAGTGTTCGAAAGTGCTCGCGACCCAGCATCTGGGAGGAATCGGGTTTGCGGCATTCGGCGGGCGTGAGACGGTGGAAACTTTTGACCCGATCACCAGCAATTATTATGAACACACATTGAAAATCAAGGAACTCCTGGATCCGGATAATCTGGCCAACATGGTCTTTGTATGAAAAGGAGAATCAGACTATGGAAAACAAAAAAGTGATTATCGTCGGCGGCGGCTGTGCCGGATTAAGCGCAGCCTACAATTTAAGAAAAAGGGACTGGGAAGTGGAAGTATATGAATCCGCAAACCGCGTGGGTGGCCGCATGGCAGTCTACAAGAGCAATGGTTATCTTATTGATGAGTATGCTCAGTTTGTCCATCCCAGCTATAAGAGGGCGAAAGAGACCCTGACGGAACTGGGATTGATCGATGACCTGCAGCCTTTCGATCTGGGAGGAGGCATGAATGTATGGTTCCATGGTCACTGGGTATCTGCATTCCCGAATCCGGATGATGCGGACGCGGTAGCGGCGAACAAAGAGTGGATTGACTACATGGGTGAGGATAATTTTAATGCTTTTGTCGCTTACTGCGCGAAATATTGTGATGGGAAATTTTACGAGGGTTCCACGGACTGGATGATGGATGCTGACAAGGATGACGGATCAAACTTTGGCGAATTTGTAAAAGAAAATTTTGGCGAGCGGGTGCTGGAGTATTTTGTACAGCCGGTGGTTGCCTCACTTGGTCTGGAATATCCTGAAAAATGCGGCGTGGCGTTCGGCCTTCAGATCGTCTGGACCGTGCTGGTTGGCGGTGCAGCCGTGTTAAAGGGCGGCTTGGGGCGCCTGGCAACGGTGATCGCAGATATGCTGGGAGACCGCCTGCATGTGAATACGCCGGTAAAGGAAATCGTTCTTCAAAATAATAAAGTGAAGGGAATTATTCTTGCATCGGGTGAGTTTGTCGAGTGTGATAAGGTCGTCTGCGCGACGCCAGCGCCGGTGGCGCTTAAGATTATCCCGGATCTCCCGGATGTGATGAAAAAGCCCATTGAACGGGTAACACTCTGCCGCACGATTCACGCAACCCTGTTCTTTGACAAGAAGCTGACCGATGGCAAGAAGCCGGTCGGCGGACTTTTGCCTCGTCAGCTTGGCGAGCCGTTCTGCACCTGCCTGTTCCAGTCGTCCAGAAATCCGGTGGCGCTGCCGGATGATGATTCGGACGCCATGTCTGTATTCTACTTTGGGGAGGATAAGCTGCCGAAATACTGGGATATGTCCGAGGAAGAAATTCTTGAGGATACCTTTGCAACGGTGAAAAAGTATTTTAGCGAGCTGCCGGATCACTATGTGGGCGGCCATGTGGTGAAAGCACCGATGGCGAACTATACGATGCGGAATGGCTGCCCGTCTGCGATTAAGGAGATGCGGGACAAGCATTACACCGATGTTGAGGGATTGTATTTTGCAGGGGATTATATGTATACCGGTTCCTATGAGAGTGCGATCAACTGTGGTTATAATGTGGCTTGCTGTATCAATGGGGAGATAGAGAGAATTTAACAGGGGTATTGTTCGGCTGTATTAATATGACGCCGAAAGAAGAATAGAATGTAGGAAAGTATAATTTGAGAAAAACTTATCGTTAAAAAATTTTTAGAATGAAAACAGTATGCATACATATAACGGGAAATTAAGCAAAGATCTGCCCAATGGTGTTGTCCAGATTGATGAAAAAGAAAAAGAGAAAAGATATTACAAATATTTTCTGGAACCATTTCATGATATTCCATCGGAACTGAAAGCAGAGATACGGAATTCTGTTTTTGAGGCAGGAGAGGGAATCGAAATTACAGACAGAACCCGGCTTCAGGAGGAAAAAGCCTATCCGGAAAAGAATGGTTATTATAGTCTGGCAGGCGGAGGCGTTGTATCGGTGGCAAATGTCAAAACACCGGATATGACGGCGGAATCTCTGGCATGGTGGGCTGACTGGCATGGATTGGAGCATTTGCGATATGCCATCTGGGATCCGGAAGATCATTACAGTATTGATGTGGTTGAAAATCGTGAACGATTGTTAGATGACAGTATTCCCGTAGGAGAGAGAGTATGGGGGACGAAGCATCAAATCTGGGAATCTTTTGATCAGGATGTACCGGGGAAAGTGGAGATGAAATTTGTAAGCCCGTGGGAATGCGGATATGATAAGTCATTAGACAAAACGGATCGCTTGTTATATATGATCTGTGCAGAGGCAAATATTGGAGGCGTGCCGGTATTTGCAACCGAGGTACTTGTAAAAGGGGAAGACGGAATCAACGAAATGAGATGCCGTTTCTGGATTGGCTATATGAGAACGCCGGAGGGTGATTTCAAGTGTGTATTGCCGGAGGGTGTGAAACCGCCGACAGAGCTTATCCACAATCTGATTATTCATAATCACAGGGAATTTACAAGATTAAATGAAGTTCTTCCGAGAATTTATGAGGAAGAAAAAGATAACTGGGAAGTGTGACAGGCGGAATAAAAGTTGGAATTGATTTTTGATTTTGCGGGCGGCAGCTGTGAGGCTGCTGCCCTTTTCTAAGAGTTTGTTGTTAAACGCTACCTTTTCCTAAACTTTCTGCCTTTTTACCGGGGTCAGGCACCGGGGTACTCTATAGTTGATGCTATCTTGACCACATTAGGGCAGGTTCGTTCCCTACGATCGCCTCCTGACCCCATCCGGGAATTGGTCAGGCGATTAAAATCAATGCCGCAGTCCCAACAAAATCTGATATGATTTTCCGATACTCGTTGAGTGTAAGAATAAAAAATGCTAAAATCATATGACTAACACCTTAATTCATGCAAACGGAGCGCTCTGAATGGGCGCTCCGTTTGCATGAATAGGGTAAAATATGGGATTAACCATAGATGCCTTCTAATTATAGAATATATTGTTTTTTTGCTTCGAAAAGAAGTTTTTCGCGGAACGCCGGATGAGCGATCGTAATCAGTTCCCTGGTCCGTTCTTTCAGGGTTTTTCCGCGCAGTTTAGCGATTCCATATTCCGTCACAATGTAATCTACATCAT
>JAJBTR010000087.1 GCA_020860745.1 Lachnospiraceae bacterium
AGTGAGATATAAGTGAGATAGGAAATCTGTGATTTCCGTAATCGAACTTATGCACAGTACAGCAAATTTTAAATTTGCGTAGTCGAACTTATGTAAAGCTGCGTCGTCAATAGAAAACAAAGGAGTGGAGAACCATTGAAAAAGAAAAAATTATTTTCCATACCGGCAAAAATCATTACGATAGTCGTCCTCGCGATTTCAGCTTTTCTGGCCGGGCTGGCCGCCATGCGCATTGCCCAGGGCTACTGGATCGGAATGACATTCTCAGAGATGGCGCACGGGTCATTTTACAATAACAGCACCGCGGCGGCCAGTTATCTCTATCGGGAGGGCAGTTCGATTCTGGCCACGCTGCAGGATGCGAATTCGTTCTGCCGGGACGGCGCCTCCTATGACGAGACGGAAACGATTGACATCATGAATCTGGACGCCGGTGTGGTCAATGAAAATAAAAACCCGGAGACGACCTATGCATTGGCAGATCTGGACGCTTTTTATGGTTCGGATGGGTATGCCCTTATCCAGTATCTGGTGAATTACGGGGAGGAACTGACGTATGATGATTTTTATACGGAAGAAATGTATACGGATACCGCGGCGACAGAGGAAGCGGACAGCGGGACAACGGTAGTGGAAGCGGAGATAGATGCAGATGCGACGGAAGCCGCATCGGAGTTTGCGCAGGAGGAGATGGGATCGGATGCGACACTGCTTGGCACAGAAAATGTGACTGTAGATAGCATTGCGGGCTCGGATGCGGACGAATCCCATTACACATATGAAACGATCAGTTACATCTTTGGTATTTACGGGAATCTGGCCAATGTACTCTACAATAACGGGATTGTTGTGGAGGAGGACTATATCGTAAATGCTGCCGGGGAGACGCTGGCGGAATACGCCCGGGAAAATCAGGATTCCATATCCATTCTGGATTGTTACAAAAAGCTGATTGCGGCGGCAGATGCGCTGGATGAGTATCTGAGCGGCGCGTCGGATTCCAACGCCATGCTCTATGTGCGCAATATCTCGACGGATGATGTGTACACAAATATTGAGGAATGGCGGGATCTGACGCTGGATGAGGTGAGGGAATCCTATCTGGAGAGTATGGGTGGTGAGGGAGACGGAACTTACTATGCCTACAGTGAGAATGAGTGGGCCAGTGAGACCGAGACAGATATGGTTGGTTCGGTAGACGGTCTGGAATATTATGGTGATCTTCTGCTTGAGGAGGTTCGTTCTTCCGGCGTGGGGTATTATCAGATATTTCTTGGCCTTGATCTCAATTACCCGCTGCGCACCTCGTCATCCTATACGACGAACCTCTGGTTTGCAGGCTGGAATAATCATAATATATTTGAACCGTTCAGCACGGTGACAGTTTTTTTCCTCGCTCTTGCGGCGATGGCGGCTATGCTGGTTCTCGCGGCTTTGCAGACCGGCCGGCGTCCGGATGATCCGGACATTCATCCTGTACCGATGGATCGGTTTCCGTTGGAGTTCATGATGATAGGGGATATCGTGCTCTGGGTGCTTCTGATTGCCTGGCTGTACTCACAGCTGTCCCTTGTCTACAGTGATGTGCTGTATTCTGATGTCACGTATATCTCGGCCAACGTAGTGGGAGGAGCTTTTTCAGCGGCATTGATTGTCCTTTTGTCTGCCTGGGAGTGGAAGCGCTACGGGCGCCGTGTGAGGGAACGGTCGGTCGGAGGCAGCCTGATCCTGATCATCGTGCGGAAAGTCAGGAAAAGCCTGGAAACAGGGCGGGGAGCGGAAGCGCAGATCCGCTGCATGGTCGGAATTTACTGGATTTTTATTGTGGTGCAGGCTTTTTTCCTGTTGCTTGGCGCGCGGCTGTGGTGGAGCTGGTATAGCCCGGGAGTGGGAGTGTTCCTTATGCTGGTTTTGATTGTCGTGGACCTGATTGTTATGATACGGCTGATCCGTCAGACAGCCGAACGCACCAGAATTACGAAAGGAATGGAGGAATTGGCTGCCGGCAACCTGGACTACCAGGTGGACGCGGTGGGATTTACCAGTGAAAACAGAGGAACGGCGGATGTATTTAACAGCGTGCGGGAGGGAATTAAGCATGCGGTAGAGGTCGAAATGAAGAGTGAGCGCTTAAAGACGGATCTGATCACGAATGTTTCCCATGATATCAAAACGCCGCTGACTTCCATTATTAACTATGTGGATATTTTGAAACGGGAGAATTTTGAGGATGAGCGGATTGCCGGATATATCGATGTCCTGGACCGCAAATCGCAGCGCTTAAAACAGCTGACGGATGATCTTGTGGAAGCATCCAAGATCAGCTCCGGTGTGATCACGCTGGATATACAGGAAATCAATCTCAAGCAGCTCTTGCTGCAGGCAATCGGCGAGTTTGATGAAAAATTCCAGGAGAGAAATCTTTCCCTGGTGATTGATCTGACTGAGGCAGAAATGCGGATTCAGGCGGACGGACGACGGATGTACCGCGTGATCGAGAACCTGCTTAACAACGCGGTCAAATACTCCATGCCGGGTTCCCGCGTCTATGTGAGCGGGGTGGTTCAGGATCGAAAAGTTTCTTTCACGATAAAAAACATGTCGGAGCAGGCGCTGAATTTCAGTGCGGAGGAGCTGACGGAGCGCTTTGTCCGCGGCGATGTCTCCCGGACGACGGAGGGGAGCGGCCTGGGACTGGAAATCGCGAAAAATCTGACGGCCATGCAGGGCGGCGACCTGCAGCTGTACCTGGACGGGGATCTGTTCAAGGTGACGGTGAGCTTTTACGGAGTGCCTGTGTAGTAAATGTACTTTTTACAGGTTGGTCGGACTGTGAATGTAACATCTTCCGCGGGATGCGTATTCATCTGAGCATTCGTTATTATGTAGAGAAAACAGGGTTTGTGCAAAAACGGCGCAAACCCTGTCGCAATTTTACGATGAGATTCTGTTGAGGACAGGCATAATTTTTTTTATAATTGTAAGGAACGATAGAAAGGATCTGTCATACGCAATATCGGGGTCTGTAAGGATGCGGGGGAGAAGATCTTTGCGAGGTCCGCATCCGGTATGAGATTCAAAAAAAGGAGGTTTGAGGATGGAGAGAGTGCGTTATATGATATCGGACGCGTCTAACCGGATTCAGGTGGAGGCGCATGTCCTGCGTTACTGGGAGGAAGAACTGGAGCTGAATGTCCCGCGCAATGAGATGGGGCATCGCTACTATACGGAAGAAAATATCCGGCAGTTTGAGCAGATTAAGAAGTTAAAAGCGGAGGGGTTTCAGCTGAAAGCGATCAAAATGCTGATTCACAACCCGGCGCCTGTAAGAGATGAGGCAGAGGAGGCAGGAGAAGAGACCGATAATATTTATGATCTGGCGGGAGTGCTGCCGAAAGAAACGGAAAATTCTCAGGGGAAAGGCAGGATGCTGCATGGTTTGCCGGGAGTTCAGAAAGAAAAAGCGGAGCAGACGTGCGGTTCCCCGGAGACACAGCTGGATAATAAGGAGCAGAGGATAATAAAGCTGTCGAATGATGCGGCAGATGCAGAACAGGGAAATGTAAAGTTTGGGCATGGTGAGGCAAAGATGAGGAAAGAAGCTAAAAAACAGACGCACAGCGCTGAAAAAGAGGCGCAAAAAACAGAGCTTGCTGTCTCTGATGCGGATACAGGACCGATATCCGCGGCGCGGGAGGAGCCGCCGTCGAAACTGGAACAGTTTCAGATGATGATGAATGAGATTGTCCGTACGGCCATCGCGGAAAACAACCGGGAGCTGGGGCTGGAAATCGGAAATCAGGTGGAGGAGAAAGTCCTGAAAGAACTGAATTATCTGATGCGCGATCAGGAAGAACGGGACGAGGAGCGGTTCCGCCGTCTGGATGAGGCGATCCGGAGCCGCCAGCGCCGCCCGCCGAAAGAAAAAAGAAAATTTTTTCATGCACCCATTCACAAAGTAGAAGAAATAGGGTAAACTATGCGGGAAAGTATCGTCAATAGACAGGAGTTGGGGGATGGCCCAGGCCACTTTCTCTTGCCGCATTGCAGCAATTCACCTTGTGCTTGCATTTTCTAACGACTGGATATTAGACGATCAAGACGATATGAGCAGGTAGCGTGATAACGTGGATTGCGATAATGCTTTCCCTTTAAGTGAGATAGCAAATTTTAAATTTGCGTAATCGAACTTATGCATAGCTAATGAGCATGGAATGCGAATTTAGTGAAAGCTTATGCAAAGCAATGTCGTCGGTGATTGCGAACGTTCAGGAGGAACGGAGCAATCAGCTTTCGAGCAAGCATATAATAAGGAGAATACATACTTATGAATATCGTGGTTTTGGCCGGAGGATTGAGTACGGAGCGGGATGTTTCCCTTACGACAGGAAGCATGGTAACCCAGGCACTGCGGGAGAGAGGACATGCGGTGATTATGCTGGATGTTTTTATGGGATATGGCGAGGAGGAGTGTGATATCACAGATATTTTTCTTCACTCAAAGGAGGCGAGCGTTGAGGTCAGTGTGATTCCGACGCGGGCTCCGGATCTTGCCCGGGTAAAGGCAATGCGGAAGGATCAGTCGGACTGTTTTTTCGGGCCGAATGTGATACATATCTGTCAGGCGGCGGATCTGGTATTTATGGCGTTGCACGGGGAGAACGGGGAGAATGGCAAGATTCAGGCTGTCTTTGATCTCTTTGGCATCCGCTATACGGGCACCGGATACTTAAGCAGCGCCCTCGCCATGGATAAGGGAATTTCAAAGGAGCTGTTCGAGGCGGCCGGCATCCCGACGCCCCATGGTATTTCTATGGAAAAGACGGAACCGCGCACGCTGGCGGAGACGGGACTGACGCTCCCCTGTGTGGTGAAACCGTGCTGCGGCGGCTCCAGTATCGGTGTTTCCATTGTTCGTACGGAAGCGGAGTATGAGGAAGCGCTGGCTCATGCCTTTCAATTTGAAGAAAAAGTCATTGTCGAGGATTACGTGGAAGGGCGGGAATTCTCCGTGGGAGTGATTGACTTTCAGCCGCTTCCGGTCATTGAGATCGCGCCCATCGAGGGATTTTACGATTATGCGAATAAATACAAGGCGGGGAGTACCGTGGAGACCTGTCCGGCTGACCTGCCTGAAGAGATTACACACCGGATGCAGGAGATCGCGGTGCAGGTCTGTGAGGCGCTGGGGCTGGATACCTATTCCCGCATGGATTTTCTCTTAGATGACAAAAATGAGCTGTTCTGTCTGGAGGCCAATACACTTCCCGGCATGACGCCCACCAGTCTGCTTCCGCAGGAGGCCGCGGTGGTCGGCCTGGACTTTGGGGAGCTGTGTGAGAAGCTGATGCAGATTTCACTGAAGAAATATGTTTAAAGGAGCACGACATGAAAGGAATGTCTTTAGATCATATCAGAAAAGCCAGCCGGGGTACATTTTACGGGGAGGATGCAGCCCTTGACCGGGAGGCGGAGGGAGTCGTTATCGACAGCCGCCAGGTGCAGGCGGGATTCCTCTATGTGGCCATGCGCGGTGAGCGCGTGGACGGGCACCGTTTTATCCCGGATGTATTTGACAGGGGAGCGGCGGCTGTTTTGTCCGAAAAAATTCTGGAGAACCCTGCCGGACCGTATATTCTGGTGGAATCCTGCCCGCAGGCGCTCAAAGACATCGCGGAGTATTACCGGTCGACACTGGCGATACCGGTTGTGGGCATTGCCGGGAGTGTGGGCAAGACCAGCACCAAGGAGATGATCGCCGCCGTGCTGGAGCAGAAGTATAGAGTGCTGAAGACGGAGGGCAATTTCAATAACGAGATCGGACTGCCCCTGACGCTGCTGCGCATCCGGCAGGAACATGAGGCGGCCGTGGTGGAGATGGGGATTTCTGATTTTGGCGAGATGCACCGTCTGGCGAAGATGGCGAGGCCGGATGTCTGTGTTATGACCAATATCGGGCAGTGCCACCTGGAGAATCTCATCGACCGGGACGGCGTTCTCAGGGCCAAGTCAGAAATTTTTGATTACTTAAAGCCGGACGGCGTGGTTGTCTTAAACGGAAATGATGATAAGTTATCCGCGATCGGGGAGGTAAAGGGAGTCATCCCCACGCGGTATTTTGTGTATGAGGGCAGCGCTGAGTTAGTGAGTGACGGCAATTGCGATGGCAGAGTTGAGCTTGTGAGTGACGGAAATAGTGGTGATAACACAATATTTGCAGGAGACAAGAAAGGAAGATCTGCAAATAATGCGGAAAAGGGCTATCGTGACGACGCAGCGGAGAAGACATCAGATCATACCTATTTTGTGACAGCGGATTTCATAGAGAATCACGGCGTCCGGGGGATGGATGCGGTGCTCCATTTTCACGGGGCATATGCGGAGGATTGCCGGATTCACGAGCCGATTCCCGGCCTTCACAATATTTACAATGCCTGCGCCGCAGCCTGTGTGGGCGATGCGCTGGGGCTGACGCATGCAGAGATCTGCACCGGGATTGCCGGGGCGAAGACCATTGCGGGCAGAACCAATCTCATTGAGGCGGACGGCATTGTGATTATCGATGACTGCTACAATGCGAATCCGGTATCGATGAAAGCTTCTCTGGATGTGCTCAGTCAGACAGAGGGAAGAAAAATCGCGGTTCTGGGCGATATGGGCGAGCTTGGAAAAGACGAGAGAGCGCTTCACCGCGAGGTGGGAGAATACGCCGCCGGGAAAGGGATTGACTTTGTTTTCTGTACGGGCGAGCTGTCTGAGGAACTGGCGAAAGCCGCCTCGGCGGGATGCACCGCGCAGCACTGCAAAAACAGGGAGACCCTGCTTGCCGCCCTGCGCTCCTGCATAAAAAAGGGAGATACTGTTCTTGTGAAAGCATCCCATTTTATGCAGTATTCTGAAATTGTCCGTGCGCTGCAAACCTTGGCGGTTAAAGATGGCGGGGAATCATAGAACAGGAAGTTCCGCAGCAGCGCGGTCCAGCATCTTCTGTATGGCGTTCTGTGTTATCTTTCCCAGTGATTTCCGCTCCTCTTTTGAAAGCTCATTGGGATAGATGGGGGCGCCGTACTCCACAATCACATGAGTCGGAATCACGCGCGGAAAATGATCACCGATGATTTTCCGTGTGTTCGAGATGGCGATGGGAATGACCGGACATCCGGTTTTTTCCGCAATTTTCATACTTCCGTTTTTAAAAGGTAGCATTTCCTCCGAAGTCCCCCGGGTACCTTCCGGAAAGACGCACATGGAAATCCCGTTTTTGACCTGCTCCGCACCTTTCAGAATCACCTTCAGGCTCTGCTTCACATCATCCCGGTTCATAAACAGGCAGTAGAGCCGCTTCATCCAGATGTTCAGCAGCGGTACTTTCTCAATGTCATCCTTGGAAATGTATCCGGTGAGCGTCGGACACATGGAATATGTAATGATAATGTCAAAATAGCTGTTGTGGTTGGCCACATACAGCACAGCCTGGTCTGTGGGGATGTTGTCAAAACCAATCACCGTAGTCTTTACGCCGCAGATGCGGTTGATGACCCGAAAGGCCCATTGTACCATCCGCAGACTGCTGATGTCCCGCCTGTGCGGGTTCGCTTTCCCAATCAGATATTCAATTCCCAATACCGGAATCCCTAAAATCAGATATAAAACAGTAAAACTTACCGCTGCGATTGTCCTTAGCATTTTCTGTATCCTCCCCCGGAGTAATTGATTTTTTAAAAGTGCTGTAAACAGACATCCGGTTATACACGTAATGAAAGCGGCAAAAGGGTATAAAAATTTTAGATTTCCCTTTCATCATACACACACAAATTCACTCTATCATGTTTTGTCGGAATCGTCAAATAGAAAAGATTTTCAGAGATCTCAGCCAGATTTCGGGTTCATCCCGGAAATGGGATTCATAACATTTCTCTCCCGTTCATACAATGAAATAAGGAATCATGAGGGAAGTATGGTTCATGGGGAAAAAACAGGTGTTTTTGTTGATTTTCATTCTGACCGCGCTTTCTTTTTGCGGGTGCACGCTGAAAAAAGCGGGAACGGAAAAAGTACGCGATCTGGAGTATACCGTTCTGGCGGAATCGGATATCCCGGAGGTGCTTGCGGAGGAGATTGAGGAAAATAAGGCGGATGACCTGAAAATGACATATCGGGAAGACGATTACCTTTATATCGTCCGGGGATTTGGGATGCAGGAGACCGGCGGCTACAGTATTCAGATGCGGGAACTGTATCTGGCGGACAATGCGATTTATTTTAAGGCGGAGCTGATCGGACCTGAGAGCGGAGAGGAGGTAGAAAAAGCGGTGAGTTATCCATATCTTGTGATTAAAACAGAGCGGGTGGAGGAAACTGTGGTTTTTGAATGATACAGGGGACATAAAGTCAGAACCAAACTTATTTATTTTCAGGGAGGGAAGCAATGGAACTAATTACAACTCAGATTCAGATGGAACGAAAACGGGGCGCTGCCACGGCACAGGCGACGTTCGACGAGGTATATCATCTGCCGGATTATCTGCCGGATCTCTTTTCCGTAATATTGACAGACGGGGATGTCCGGGTGGATGAGGTAAGATCCGGCCCGGGTCATGTAACGGTCAGAGGCGGGGTGCGATACCGTGTCCTGTATAAAACCGATCAGAACGCGTGGAAGATCGCGAGCCTGGACGGAGAGATCCCGTTCCAGGAGACACTTACTGTGGAGGAGATGGATGAATTTGACATGGTCCGTGTGGAACCGGTTCTGGAGGATTTATCGGTCCGGATTTCCGATTCCAGAAAGCTGAATATCCGGGCTCTGCTGAATCTGCGGGCCGAGGCGAGACAGAGGTATGATCTTGACATACCGGGCGGTGTCGATGCGGTAAGTCTGCCGGAGCAGCGGATGGAGGAGCAGGAGTTCCTGGAGCTGCGTTATCATGGAAAAGAAAGCTGCTCGATCCGGGAGGAAGTCCGGATTCCCTCCAACAAGCCGAACATCCGGCAGATTCTGTGGCAGCAGGCGCAGGTTTTCGGGATGGATCGGCGTCTGTCGCCGGGAATGGTGGGCATACAGGGTGAAATCCAGGTGTTTGTCGTTTATGCGGGGGAAGAAAGTGATAATCTTCAGTGGTTTACGGAAAAAGTTCCTTTCCATTGTGAATTTGAGATTCCGGAGGCCGACAGCGACCTGGTATCCTGTATAGTTGCGCAGGTGCAGAATCTGTCCTGCAGCGCAGGGAGCGATGAGGACGGGGAAGCGCGGATGGTTCTGGCGGAGGCGGTTCTCCTGGCGGATATTCGGGTGTATGAGGAACAAAAACGGGAAATTCTGCGGGATGCCTACGCTCTGGACCGTGATCTGGTCTTACATAAGAATCAGGTGGTATGCAGCGGCCTGCGTATGAAAAATGAGTCCGCCTGTCGGGTGAACGACACGATCCGGATTCAGGGTCAGGACAGCGATATTCTGCAGATATGTGCGGGTTTCGGCGCGGAGGAAATGGATCGTGTTACCTGCACAGAGGAAGGAATCCAGGTGGAGGGTATTGTGCGGATCTGTATCCTGTACCTGACAGCCAGCGACAATACGCCGGTCGAAGCGATGGAGGGTGTGCTGCCTTTTTCTCATCTCATTGAAATACCCGGGCTGCGGCCGGATGATGATGTCGCACTGCAGCACTCGCTGCAGGCATTGTCTTTCCTGATGAAAAGCAGCAGGGAGGCGGAGATACAGGCGGTGGTTCGTCTGGAGGCAATGGCGGCAGCGGCAAACGAGTTGGAATGTATCACGCAGATAGAAGAAACGGATCTAAATCCGGAAGCGTGGCGTGCACAGCCTTCTATGGTCGGATTGACGCTGAGACCGGGAGATTCTCTGTGGGATATTGCGAAGCAGTACCGGACTACGGTCAGCGAAATCCGGAATCTGAATCATCTGGAGGCGGATCCTGTCTCTCCGGGTAAGAAGATATTGCTGATGAAACAGCTGCCGGGCAGGGGATAGTGCACAGGTTGTTACAAAAATATTACAAAAAACTGTAAAATATTTCTGAAAAATGTCTGTTTGTATTGAAATCCGGAAAGATTGGTGTTATACTGGGAAACGTCAGGGGCGGAATGGCTCTTTTAGGCAGTTTACAGATCACCGGAAGATTTTTGATAGAAGAGACAGGGAAGGAATATTTTATGAGAAAGAGATTGGTGGCACTTGGTCTGGTAATTGTGATGGCGCTGGGCTGCACACAGGCGGCGGGCGCGACAAGCCTTTCAGAGGCAAAGAGCAAGAAGAGCGAAGCGGAGAGCAACCTGAGTTCTGTACAGTCACAGATCAGCAGTATTGAATCCAAACAGGCGGAGCTGCAGAGCCAGATTGACAAACTGGATTCAGAACTGGTAGAAGTGCTCATTAATATCGAGACGACGAAAGATGATATTGAGAATAAAAAGGTAGAGCTGGCACAGGCGGAAGCAGACCTGGAGGTGGCGAAGGAGACTGAGGAAGAGCAGTACGAGTCCATGAAAGACCGTATTGTTTACATGTATGAGAATGGAGATTCCTCTTTCCTGACAGCGCTGATGGGTGCGGACAGTTTTGCGGATGTTTTAAATAAGATCGAGAGTTATTCCACCGTATATGATTATGACAGAAGCCTTCTGGTGGAGTATCAGAATACCAAGCTGGAAGTCGAGAATCTGGTAGAACAGGTACAGCAGGAAGAAGCTGAGCTGGAAGAGATTCAGGCTACATATGAGGAGCAGCAGGAGGAGCTTGAGACAGTAAAAGCGCAGAAGAGCAGCGAGCTGGATGATTACGAAACCAAGCTGGCTGAGGCGGAGAGCCTTGCAGCGCAGTATCAGGCGACAATCAAGGAGCAGAATGCGGTGATCGCGGCGGCGCAGGCTGCGGCGACCACGACGACGGTTGGCTCCGTCACCAGCGGATCCTCCAGCGTGTCTTCGAGCAGCAGTTCGGGTAGTTCCGGCAGCAGTTCCGACAGTTCTTCGAGTACAGGCAGCAGCTCCGGCAGCTCGAGCAGTTCCGGCAGTGCATCGGTTTCCACTACGTCCAGCAGCGGATCCGGTTCTGCGGTTGCGAACTATGCATGCCAGTTTATCGGCAACCCTTACGTGTATGGCGGCACCAGCCTGACGAGCGGATGCGACTGTTCCGGTTTCGTAATGAGCGTATATGCACATTTCGGCGTATCACTTCCTCACAGTTCCAGCGCGCTTCGCTCTGTGGGTTATGCGGTATCTGTTTCGGACATGCAGCCGGGCGACATCGTCTGCTACAGCGGGCATGTGGGTATCTTTGTGGGAAAATACACGATTGTGAATGCGTCCAATTCCAAACCGTATCCGGCCGGCGGTATCAAGTATACCACTGCGACATGCAAGTCAATCCTGGCGGTGCGGAGAATCTTCTAGGAATTAAGTAGTATAGTGAAAGAATTTAAAATCGGGGCGGCACAGCTTGATCAGCTTTGCCGTCTTTTTTTCGTATTTTTGAAAGCATAGCTGAGAACTTTTGTGCTGGTTGAAAAGAAAATGCACAAAGAAATTACGTAAAGAAACTGTCATTTTCTTCTTTCCTTTTTGCGGGAGATGTGCTATGATAGTCGTTAGATTTGCCGCGCTAAAGCGTTAACGCGTTTAGGCGGCAAATTTATTGGCGTATTCGCTTTCTGTACTGCATGGATGAAAATCAGGCAAACCATCCGGACAGAGAGCGATATGGCCGGCAACAACATAGCGGAGGAGAAGATTATGATAGCAAAACGTTTGCGGAGATCTCTGGATACATCGGTCTGTATCCGTGATATCTTTGAGGAGGGGAAGAAGCTTGCCGTTGTTTACGGCAAGGAGAACATTTTTAATTTTACCATCGGCAATCCCAGTGTGGAACCGCCGGCAATTGTCAACGAGGCGATGAAGGAAATACTGGATAGCGAGAACTCGCTGTCGCTTCACGGATACCCGGCAAATGTGGGACACCCGGAGGTGCGGGCACACATCGCGAAGTATCTGAATGAGACTTACGGCTGTAACTATGATGAGAACGGTATTATTATGACTGTCGGCGCTGCTGCGGCTATCGTGGTGATTGCCAATGCATTGCTGGATCAGGGAGATGAGGTTGTCACTTTCGCGCCGTATTTCTGGGAATATAAAAGCTATGTGGAATCCCTCTACGGGAAGCTGGTTCCGGCGCTCTGCAATATGGAGACGCTGCAGCCGGATCCTGTGACGTTTGAGGCAGCTTTAAGTCCGCGAACCCGGTTTGTGATTATTAATACGCCGAATAACCCGACCGGCGCAGTTTATACCGAGGAGTCCATTATCGCTGTAACGGACATTTTAAAGAAAAAACAGGAAGAGTACGGACATCCCATTTATCTTGTTGCGGATGAGCCGTACCGCAAGCTGGCTTATGATGTGGAGGTTCCGTATCTGACGCATTACTATCAGAATACGATTGTGGTTTATTCATACAGCAAAGCACTCTCCATTCCGGGAGAGCGGATCGGCTATCTGGCAATGGAGCCCTGTGTGGAGGACATGAGAGATCTGTATGCGGGCATGACGGCTTCCATGCGCTACCTTGGCTACGTGAACGCGCCCTCTCTCCAGCAGAAGATGCTGCTGAAGTGTGTGGACGCCTCCGTGGACATCAATATTTACAGAAAGACACGGGATATTCTGTATCGGGGACTGGTGGATATCGGCTATACCTGTATTCATCCGGACGGTGCATTTTATCTCTTTATGAAAGCGCTGGAGCCGGATGATTTCCAGTTCTGCAAAGAGGCCAAGAAAGAAAAAATTCTGATGGCGCCGGGATCTGCTTTTTATGGTCCGGGCTGGGTTCGCATTTCCTATTGTGTACCGGATGAGGTGGCTAGCCGGAGCCTGCCGGCGTTTCAGCGGCTGTATGACCGTTATCAGAAGTGATAGTTTGAGTATATGATATGGACGGATGCGACAGATGCCATTGATATATTTTCAGACAACCGGGGCAACGCTTCGACAAATTAATCACTGAGTATGACTAAGACGCTCAGAAAAGCTTTCGCGTCTAAGTCTTACTAAGTGATGGATTCCGTCTCAGCTAAATGCACCACTGCAAAGTTGCCGTGAAAATGTATCAATGGCATCTGTCGCATCCTGCCTTGACGTATTATAATTGCAGGAATAGAGTATTGTTTGGAAAATGTTTTTTAGAATCTGGAGATAATTTTGATGTAAAGGGAGCAGATGTATGGATTTCGGAGAAATGAAAAAATGTGAAGTGCGCATCTATGCATATCCATGGAACGGGGACAAGGAAATCCCCAGCCATGAGCTGTTGCGGCGGGCTGTCGGCCGTTACCTCGGCAGGGAGATAGAGGACTGTACTGTTTGCCGGAAAGAGGAGCATGACAAGCCATATATTGAGGAACTTCCGGATGTACATTTTTCCATTTCTCACAGCGGAGGATACTGGGTCTGTGCGTTTTGTGATGCGGAAGTCGGGCTTGATCTGCAGGAAGTGAGGACTGCCCGGGAGGAACAGGTGGCGCGGCGCTTTTTTCATCCCGCGGAGATTGCCTGGCTGGAAGAGCATGGGTTTGGTGAATTTTCCCGGCTGTGGGCGCACAAAGAGAGCTATGTGAAATATACAGGAACCGGGCTGCGGGAGGGGCTGGATTATTTCTCTGTTGTGGATGGAGAACTGGAGGTCTGTCAGCAGGAGATCCAATTTCGTGAAGGGTTTCATATGGTCGTGACGACGGAGAGGGATGCGCTGGTATTTTTGACAGAGAATAATGAAGAAGCGTTTTGAATCCTGATATGATTAACCTGATTCTGTGAAGTTTCATGTTTTTTATCCGAAGAAAAACTTGTAAATTCTATGAATTTTTGT
>JAJBTR010000026.1 GCA_020860745.1 Lachnospiraceae bacterium
ATATTAATCCGTATAGTATATCATGCTGTATGAATGGTTTCTTTAAATATGCAATTTCTGTTCGTACAATAATGACACTGGACTATACAAAGAACGGTGACATGATTCAACAAATGTTGAAAATAAAATTTCTAAACACATCATGTTTCAACACCTGTAGGAGGCAAATACAGGTATATTATGTTATAATTTTATCAAGAAGTCAACAAATGTTGAACTAAATTTGTAATTATTCAGAACCAGGCTCGAAAATGCTTTCCATTTTCTCGCTGTTGCGTTCTCGCCAGATAAATTTGTAAAAAAAACAGCTTGCGAATGCAAGCATCCGACACTGTTTTTTTACAAATTTGCCTGGCTCTGAATAATTACCATATTATGAAGGAGGAAACCATGGCAGTAATTACGATTGACGGCGTCCGCCTGGAGGTGGCGGATCACGCGAACGTGCTGGAATGTGCCCTGCAGAATGGGATTTACATTCCGCATCTGTGCCATCATCCGGATCTCCCGGAGAATGGCTCCTGCCGCATGTGCATTGTGGAGGTGGAAGGACAGGAAAGCGTCACCCCGTCCTGCACACTGCGGGCAAAAGACGGGATGGTCATCCGTACGAAGACGGAGAAAGTCAACAAACTGAGAACACTGGCGCTGGAGCTTTTGCTGGCGGGACATCCGGAGGACTGCTCCACCTGCCCGAAGTATGGCAACTGTGAACTGCAGACTCTGATTCAGTACATAGGTGCCAACAACGCGCGTATGCGTGTCCGCAGCAAGGGCATCAAGATGAATGAGGAAAACCCGCTGCTGACACATGACATGAACCGCTGTATTCTCTGCGGCCGCTGTGTCCGCGCCTGCAATGACCTGCGCGGCGTGGGTGTGCTGCAGTACCAGAAGAAGGATATGGAGACCTATGTGGGGACGCTCCATGATAAGCTGCTGAAGGATGCGGACTGCCGGTTCTGTACTGCCTGCGTGGAAGTCTGTCCCACCGGTACTATCCGCGATAAGGTACAGCTGCTCACGACAAATATGAAAAAAGAGGATGCCCTGGTGCCCTGCCGGTATGTATGTCCGGCGCATACTGATATTCCGCGTTATATCCGTTTTGTGAAAGAGGGCGACTATGACGCCGCCGCGGCGGTGATTCGCGAGAAAGCGCCGTTCCCCCATGTGTTGGGTCTGATCTGCACGCAGGCCTGTGCGAAAGAGTGCAAGCGCGGGGAAGTCAGCGAGGCGATGTCCATCCGCGAGATCAAGCGTTATGCGGCGGAGTACGACACCGGCTCTTATTGGAAAGGAAAAGGAAAACAGCTTCCGGACACCGGGAAAAAAGTCTGCGTGGTGGGCGGAGGCCCTGCAGGACTTACCGCGGCTTACTATCTGCGCAAGCAGGGTCATGCGGTGACGGTGAAGGAGGAGCTTCCCACGGTCGGCGGTATGATGTCCTATGGCATCCCGTCCTATCGTCTCCCGCGCAATGTGGTGGCTGATGAGGCAAAAGTAATTGAGGATCAGGGCGTGGTCATTGAGACCGGCGTCCGCGTAAACCAGCCCGTCGAGCTTTTAAAGGAGTATGACGCGGTTCTCATGGCGACAGGAAACCATATGGGTGTCCGTCTTCCCATGGAAGGTAAAGACCTGCCGGGCGTTCATGTGAACATTGATTTTCTGCGGAAAGCAAGCATGGGGGTTGAAACCGGCATCGGAAAGCGTATCATCGTTCTGGGTGGCGGAAACGTGGCGTTCGACTGTGCGAGGACAGCGAAACGTCTCGGCGCGGAGGAGATTCACCTGGCCTGTCTGGAGGCACGGGAAATCATGACGGCGGATGATGAGGAGATTGAACAGGCGAAGGAGGAGGGCATTTTCGTCCATCCGGCGCAGACCTTTGAGCGCATCACCGGCACCGACCATGTGACCGGCGTGGATTTCATGAATCTGAAACGGTTTTACTTTGACGAGAACCACAGAGCGATCACGGAAAAAGAAGAGGGTTCCGAGCATCATATCGATGCCGACACCGTGATTTTTGCCACCGGACAGTGGTCCGAGCTGACGCCGGAGTGCGGGCTGCAGCTTGGTAAGGCGAACAGCATCGTGGTAGACCAGAAGACGATGGCTTCCTCCGTGGACGGCATTTTTGCGGCGGGCGATGTGACCTACGGAACGAAGTCTGTCGTACAGGCCATCGCGTCCGGCCGGGATGCGGCGGTTCAGATCGACCTTTATCTGGGCGGAGACGGCGATATCAGCGAAGTGCTGGCACCGGAGCAGGTGAAAGATCCGCACATTGGCAAACAGGAGGGCTTCGGCTATCTCACTGCGGCAAAGAAGCAGGTTCTTCCGACAGAGGAGAGACAGGACAACTTCAATCAGTATGATTTCGGTATCTGCGACAGCGACATCTGCGGCGAGACCAGCCGCTGCCTGCAGTGTGACCTGCGGCTGCAGATTCATCCTTCCCGGTTGTGGACGGAATATTCCAATGAGCAGAAGGAGGTGCAGGCATGATGAAAGCATATGAGAATGCAAAATCTATGGGCGCGGAGCAGATCATTGAGACAATCGCTGCGGATGGTTTGCTGGAGTTTGGTGTGGACCGCATTTCGGTGGCGGACAAGTGGAAGACCGTTAACGAGGAGCGCGCATTTCAGACTAACCCCATCCGTGTGGTGGCCGGTTTAAACAACGCTGACATCAATGGTGTACTTCTGGCTGTTTTAAAGGAAAACCCGGATAAAGTGCTGACTGGCATGCAGATTGCGGCATTGGCTGTGGACGCGGAGGAGATGTACCTCTTCCTTCCAGAGAGCGAGGAGGAATACGCGAAAGAACTTGTGGAAAAAGCCTCTGCCTGCGGTGTTCAGATTAAAACCGGAATCGTAAACGTCCGGGAGAGCCGCGGCGGCGCGTTCCATCATTTCCTGACTTTGGCCGCATTGGCGGATATCATGGAGGGCACATACGAACCCTGCACTTATATGGCGGTCTGTAAGGAGGGCGAGACCGGGGCGTTGACAAAGGTTTCCTATGGGACGAAGGTGGCGGATCTGGTCGGCGAGACAGATGCGAGAGCGATCGCCATCGGCACAAAGCTTTACGATGCAGCTACTGCTCTGGACATTGTAATAGAAAAAGATACACAGATCGGAAACGGCGTGATTACACTTTACGGTCCGGATTGCTGTATGATCCATGAGGCAGAGCAGATTCTGGCCGCGGAGCGGAAGCAGAGCTGCGGCAAGTGTACGTTTTGCCGCGAGGGATTGATCCAGCTTCATACTATGGAGAAAGAAATCACCCTGGGTCAGGGGAAAAAGGATTTCCCGGATATGCTGGCCGAGATCGGCGAGGCGATGACCTTCTCCACACCGTGCAGCATGGGACAGACCGCGTCGGATTTTGTCCTCGGAACGTTGAAGTATTTTGAATCCGAGTACACAGATCACATCAAAAAGAAAAAATGTGCAAACAATGTCTGCAGCGCGTTTATGAGCATTTACATTGACCCGAATGAGTGCCAGGGCTGCGGCGAGTGCGCGGATGTCTGCCCGAAAGACGCCATCGAGGGCAAGGACGGCTACATCCACATGATCGACGAGTTCGAGTGCGATAAGTGCGGGAAATGCCTGGAGGTCTGCGAGAATGATGCCATTATCCAGACTGCGGGACGTGTACCGAAGCTGCCGACCAGGCTGACGAAGGTGGGCAAGTTTAAGAAGAGGAGATAGGTTTTGTTGGGACGAATGCGCCGGCTGTCGCTCATATATTTTAAGGCAACCGGGGCAACGTCTCGACGAACTAACCGATAACTATGACTAAGACGCTAAGGATAGCCTTCGCGCCTAAGTCGTCGTAATCGGTGGATTTCGTCTCAACTAAAAACGCCCCTTTACAGTTGCCTGAAAATATATGCGTGACAACCGGGGCATCCTGTGCTGACAGAGGTTGCTGTATGGTGGGTGGTGGTAGTGAAACAGAAAAATCATGAGTTCCTTCCGGAACCAGCGCAGAATAGTTTGGATTTCCGGTTTATAAGTAAAGTAAAAAAAGAAACGGAGGAATTGCACAATGAAGACAATGGAGACAGATGTAATCGTAGTTGCGGCAGGACCTGCAGGTCTGGCGGCGGCGATCACAGCGGGTGAGAATGACCTGGATGTGATTGTGTTTGAGAAGTCTAACACGACGGGCGGTGCGGCCAACATGGGAATGGGACCGCTGGGCATCGGCACGAAGCAGCAGAAGAACAGCTTCTGTGACATCACAGTCGGCGATGCGCTGAACCGCCATATGGAGTATACCCATTACCGCGTGGACAACGATCTGGTGCAGACTTATTTCAATAAGTCCGCGGACACGATTGAGTGGCTGGAGGATATGGGCGTGGAATTCGCGGGATGCTTCCGCTATTTCCGCGAATCTGAGGCTACCTGGCATATCGTAAAGCCGGAGAACGGCGTGATCGGACCCAGGGCGGCTGGTCCCATGGTTCGCGCAATGACAGAGAAAGCGAAAGAGCTGGGAGCGGAGATTTATCTGGAGACCCCGGTGAAAGAGCTGATCATGGAAGACGGCAAGTGTGTCGGCGTGAAGGCTGTGGATAAGGCTGGTGAGGAGATTGAGGCCCGCGCGAAAGCGGTTGTCGTGGCCACCGGCGGCTTCGGCACCAACGCGAAGATGATCAAAGAAAACTTTGGATACAACCTTTGGGAGGATTACTTCCCGTTCAACGTACCCGGCACCAGCGGCGACGGACTGAACATGATGTGGAACGCCGGCGCGCAGAAGTTTGGGGCAAACGTCGAGATGATCTATCAGCTTAAAGACAATATGAACTGGTTCCTTCTTGACGCGGTATTGCGCCAGCCGAACCTGCTGATCAACCAGAACGGCGACCGTTTCATGAACGAGGGCATGATGGGCAACACCACATACACCGGAAATGCACTCTCTCTGCAGCCCGGCCACTACGGCTACTGCATCATGGATATGGGTATTTTAAGACATTATAAGAAGAACGGCCCGGATATCTTTGACATCGTGCATCCGGAGGATGCCTTCCTTGCAGTCGACGCGGAGTTTGACCGTGCGGAGGAAGAAGGATACGATGGATTTTTCCGTGCGGATGATATCGATGAGTTGGCTGAAAAGCTGGGTATTGATGCGGAGAAGCTTGAGGATGTGATTGATGATTACAATGATATGTGCGATATGGGCTGCGACACTCAGTTCCACAAGCAGCAGGAGTACCTGCATCCCATTACAGGTAAAGGCGGATATCTGGTCGGCAAATATTATATTGCAGCATACGGCACCGTCGGCGGTGTGAGAGTGAACAAGAACTGTGAGGTTATGGATGCGAACCTGAATCCGATCCCGGGTCTCTACAGTGCAGGTTCCGACGCCAACACCATCTACGGCGACAGCTATAACTTCACGCTGCCGGGCAACACGATGGGATTTGCGGTAAACTCCGGTCGTATGGCGGGCGAGGCAATCGCGGATTACATTGATGAGATGGATGAGTAAAACAGTATAACGGCTGGTGGCAGGTCAAGTGCAGCGCCTGGTGGAAAATTCCGCAGGGCGCTGTTTTCCTGCTGTAAATATCTGAGAGAGTCTGTTTTTTCGTTTATAGTATCCTGAACATCTGGTTTAAAATTATACAAAAAGGATCCCATATTCTTTGTGTCTGTTTTTTCGCGTTTGTTCTTGTTTTACAGAGAAAAGTGTGTTATGCTTCGTGGCACAGGTCGGGACAGTTTTTTCTGAATATTCTGCTGTCTGATTTTGGCGCTGTAAAGGCGCGTTGTCTGGATGGAACCATCTATGACACGGAAGCGCAGCAGAAGAATACCGGCAACCTGCCGAAGAGGAGCTGCTGGTTTTTTATCGGCATTTTATACAATGGGATTTTTCGCTGAATGACAAAAATTATCAGATTAGCCCAAAAATATATTGACGAACGCATGCGGGGAAGGTAAAATATACAAGACAAGGTGTGTCGGAAAAATTTTAAAAGTGAGGAGGAGAAGTATGCAAAACAAGTTGTGGAGAAAGCTTTCCGCCGGGTTCCTGGCTGTCACGTTGGCGACATCTATGCTGCCGGCAACGGCGCTGGCCTCGGAAGTCCCTGTGGAGAGCGAAGCGGAGGAAGCAGCGGCGGAAGAAGAAACGGGCGAACCGGATGCGGGTGCTGCGGAGGAAACCGGAACGGAGGCAGCAGAAGCGAAGGAAGCCGGAACAGAAGCAGCAGAGGCGGAAGAAGCTGCGGACGAGACTGCAGATGGCAGTGAGGCGGAAGTGGAAGATGAGGCTGCCGTGAATGAGGCGGAAGCGGAAACAGAGGCGGCAGAGGATGCGGCTGAGGAAGAAATTATCGCTGCCGAGAACAGTGCGGATGTGCTCATGGATGGTGAGGAAGAGTATTCGATTTCTCTGTCCTGTGAGGACAGAATGATGGGTGACGATGAGGAAGGCTATTATACCTGGGGATTCACAGGTGAACAGCTTACACTTGGTCTGGATACCACAGACCTTTCCGGCCTGACTGAGGACTATACGGTTTCCTATGATGTGGGAAACTGGGATGATATAGATCAGGTTTGGGAATGGCATAGTTTTGGCAGCGGCATCTACACGGTAAGCGATGATTCTGAATCAATTACGCTGGATATCAGCGCGGTCAATGCAGCCATGGCGGAAACCATCGAGTCCTTTACAGAGACTACGCCGATGGATACCAACGGCTTCCAGGTGCGCGCTTATGTCACAAAGGAAGGCGAGAGCGATCCGTTTGCTCAGACGAACCTGTACGTAGTGTACGCGGAGCCGTATTATGACTTCGAAACCTGGGGTGAATTCTCAGATGGTGAGTATCTGGCAGGCTGGGGGGGAGAGTTATTCCTATGTCTATGAAGGTGTTTATATTTTCGATGAAGAATTCCCGTTTGGAAGTCAGGATGCAGCTCTGGTCATTACAGACTGCACTGTGGATGTGACGGAGGGCGATGCTGAGGCGGTGACGGTTCAGAACGAAGAAGATTATTTCTGTGTCTGGGGCAACAGCGTTGGTTCCGCAACCGTAACCTTTGCGTACAGCCTTTACTACAATGGGTATGACGCGGCGTCCGACGCGGACGAGTCCGGTACGTTGACCCGTACTTTTAAGGTGACGGATGGTATCTATGGATTGTACATAACCTCCAGCACCGGGACGGACTGGCTGCTTCCGGGGGCGTCACAGACGCTGAGTGCGGCGACAGATTATTCGTACTATTATTATGATGATGAAGAGATCATATATGCGAACGATCCGGTTGAAAACGTTTTCTATGAGTGGAAAATTACGGAGGGCGAGGATTTAATCAGCCTCACAGAGCACACCACGGATTCTGTCATGACGGTGACGGCGAATACTGGCTGCAGCGGCGGAGCCTGCGTTCAGGTTACTGCTTATGACAGTGATGGCGACAAGCTTGTCACCGAAGAGCATTGGGTCAATGTGACTGACGATTATTATCAGGTATCTTACACAGCGCTGGATAACGATGGAAATACGCTTGATCTGGAAAATCTTGATCTCGGCGTTGAGGCGAATATGGATTTGACGCTGACGCATTATTATGTGGATGACGATGGTGAAAATCAGGGTGAAAAATTGTCGACTGGTGTGCAGTATATCCTGTCCTGGGATCCGGATGCGGTGGCTATGACAGATGCGACTGGAAACGAGATCACGATGGATGAGGATGGAACCGCGACTCTCGATACCGGTACCTTTGTAATGAAGAGAACGCAGAATTGGGATACCTCTGTAGGCGTGACCGCAGCCGTGACACTCACCGATGAGGACGGAGAGTATACTTCAGAGGTAGCCTATACTGAGATTTACCTGGGCTGCCAGGATTATGATGTCTATTTTGACGGAAATAATGTCCGGGGTCAGGAGTATGATGAGTATTATACCTGGGGTTACACGAATGAGGATCTCACCCTTGCTCTGAATACAGGCAGTCTGTCCGAAAAAGACGGCTATACGCTTTCCTGGGAGATTGGCGCCTGGGTAGAAACAGAGGAGAAGGATGATTATGACGATTATATTTATGAATGGCAAAAGGCTGAATCTGTTACAGAAGGTGTAGATTACGAAGTAGATGAAGAAGAGGGCACAATCACACTGGATATTGATGCGATTGCCATGGCTATGAACGGCGTAACCTCGGTGGACGACATTCCTGAAGATTTTTCTGGATTTAACGTGATGGTCATTGTGACCGGACCGGATGGAACGACAGAGTGGACCAACCATGATATCTGGGTGGAGTACCGGACGCCTGTCTACTATTATATGCTGCAGGATGATACCATTGAGATATTAAAAGGCGGCGACGGCTATTACGATATCTCCGCTACAGGCGGATACTTCTACATCGAAGACAGTGATTATCCGTACGGAACGAGCGTGGATGAGGATGAGCTGACGTTTGAAATCACTGGCATAACGGCAGATGATGATCCCGAAGGGCTCAGGGTTGTAAAGAAGCTTTCTGCTGAGGGCGATGATTATTGGACGATCAGAGGTATTGAAAATGGTTCCTATACGTTGACAGTAGAATATAGTGTCTACTGGGTGAATGAGGAAACTCGTGAGACGTATCCTTATCAGAGCGGCACTTACAATATATATGTAAATGTGAGCGACGTCATCTATTATATGGAATACGAGGGTGACTCTGTTTTCTATGTGCACCCCGGCTCGGAGACAGAGCTTGCGGTATCTCTGGTGAAATACTATTACAGTGAAGACGGATATTATGTCTACGAGGACGTAGATGGTGCTTCCTTTACCTGGTCCGCTCTCGACTGGTATGGAGATGAGGACACCGATGCTCCCCTGACGATTCAGTCGATTGATGAAAATGCATCCAGTGTTACAGTTACGGCCACAGCTTTGGGGGACGAGACTTATCATTGGACAATTGTTCAGCCGACAGCCCGGGTTGACGGGGAAGAAGTAACAGTGAGTGAGCCGGTTGAATTCATATTCTGCGTGCAGAGCTGGTGGATTGACGGGACATATGAACACAACGCGGAGCCCGGAGATACGATTCAACTCGATAACAGTCTGTATGATTACAGCGGTGAGACTGGCGAAGGCGAAAAGGTAGAGGACGCGGCTTATGAGCTGGAGTATTATTGTGCAGTCTATGGTGATGATGAAGAAATGGACGACGAGCTCGCAGAAAGCCTCTTTACGGTGGATAATGACAGTCTTACAGTTACGATTAACAGGACGAATGATCCGGCGATTTATCCGTATACCCTGTACTTTACTTTATATGCTTACGTAGATGATGATGTGGTGGATGCAACCGATATTGTGATTTATGTTGATTGCGAGACCCATGATTATGAGATCACGAGCAATGCTGACGGATGGACGACCTACACCTGCTCGAAGTGCGGAGCTTCTTATCAGGAGGGCTGGACCGGCGTGTGCAAAGCATCCGACGGCAACTGGTTCTACTACCTTGACGGTGATATTCAGTGGAGCTACACCGGTTTCCAGGAAAATGAAAATGGAATCTGGTACATTGAGTGGGGTAGGGTTACCTTTGAAAAAAATAGCGTGATCAAAGATGAGGACAGCAACAGCTGCAGTACGATTGATGGTTATGGAAACTGGTGGTATGTAGTTAACAGCAAGGTGCAGACCAGCTATACAGGTCTGGCGGATTACAGCAATGCCAACGGCTGGTGGTACATTAAGGACGGCAAGGTAGACTTCACGGCGAACACGGTGGCGAAGAATAAGAACGGCTGGTGGTACGTTGAGAATGGAAAAGTTCAGTTTTCTTATAACGGTTTTGGCTCCAACAGCAACGGAAAATGGTACTGCGAGGGCGGCAAAGTTAAATTCAACAAGAATAGCGTAATCCAGGATACGACCGGTGCGATCGGAACCAAGGGAACCTGGTATTATGTGGTCGGGAGCAAAGTGCAGACATCTTACACCGGCGTAGCCGACTATGCAAATGCCAATGGCTGGTGGTATATCAAGAACGGTAAAGTAGACTTTACGGCGAATACGGTAGCGAAGAACAAGAACGGCTGGTGGTATGTGGTCGGCGGCAAAGTGCAGTTTGGCTACACCGGCGTGTCGAACTACAGCAACGCCAACGGCTGGTGGTATATCAAGAACGGTAAAGTAGACTTTACGGCGAATACGGTAGCGAAGAACAAGAACGGCTGGTGGTATGTGGTCGGCGGCAAAGTGCAGTTCGGCTACACCGGCGTGTCGAATTATCCGAATGCCAATGGCTGGTGGTACATTAAGAATGGTAAGGTAGACTTTACTTATACCGGCAGAGCAAGCAATAAGAACGGCACCTGGAATGTAGTGAACGGCAAGGTGAAGTTCTGATGTAACTATCCAGGTATCCGGGATTGTACTTCGCACTTGCTGCGAAGTGCGTCTGATGACGCGTATTATACGAGGAAAAGTCCCATCGCGCAGCGCTTTTAATGGACTTTTCCTCGTAACTGTGAAGGTACGGAACAGTTACATTTTGATTTTATGTGCGGTGTAAGTTGGTGAATTGCTGCCGCAGTCAGTCAGCAGACATAGTGCAATGCACAGAATGCGTGGCGGTTGCAACCGATCTGACGAGACGAAAGAGCTCAGCGCCCGGAGGATTTTTCTTCCGGGCGCTGCTTTTTGAGTGCGCCTGGCGGCGCACGTTTCATAGGAAAGTTCGCCTTATAAAAAACGCCTGGTGTGAGAATGCTTCGAGGTGCATTTTTTTATGTCTGCTTTCTATCTGGGAGCCAGGGAGGACGGCACTATATTTTTATCTTGCTTTATATGGAAAAATCGTCTATTCTGATTGTGAGCAACATAAGGAAAGGGGATTTCTGGAGATGAAACAATTGCTTTTTGGAGTAGCTTACTATGACGAATATATGCCTTATGACCGTCTGGAGGAGGATGTCCGGATGATGAAAAAGGCAGGAATTAATACGGTGCGGATTGCGGAATCCACCTGGAGTACCTGTGAGCCGCAGCCCGGTGTGTTTGATTTTTCCCATGTGATACGCGTGATGGACGCGATGGAAGAGGCGGGGATCAATGTGATCATCGGGACGCCGACCTACGCGATTCCCACCTGGATGGCGAAGGAGTATCCGGAGATTCTGGCGGTCACGGAGAGCGGAACGTGCGGCTATGGATTCCGTCAGAATATGGATATCACCAGCCCGGCTTACCGGTTTTACGCGGAGCGCGTGATCCGGGAGCTGATGAAAGTGACGGCGCACAGGCCCTGCGTCATCGGTTATCAGATCGACAATGAGACAAAGCACTATGGGACGGCGGGACCGAATGTGCAGCAGCAGTTTGCAAAGTATTTAAAAGAAAAATTTCACGGTGATCTGGCAGCCATGAATCGGGAGTTCGGTTTGGATTACTGGAGCAACCGCCTCAATGCGTGGGAGGATTTTGTGGATGTGCGTTCTGCCTGCAACGAAAGCCTGAAAGCGGAGTTTGAGAAGTTTCAGCGGAGCCTTGTCACGGACTTTTTGCAGTGGCAGGCGGATATTGTGAATGAATACCGCCGTCCGGATCAGTTTATTACCCACAATTTTGACGGGGAGTGGCGGGACTATTCCTACGGAATCCAGCCGGATGTGGATCATTATCACGCGGCTGCGGCTACTACCGTGGCTGGATTTGACATTTATCATCCGTCCCAGGATCTTTTGACGGGGAAAGAAATTGCTCTTTGCGGAGATATCGCGCGCTCCTTAAAGGGCGGAGCGAACTATCTGATTCTGGAGACAGAGGCGCAGGGGTATGTGAACTGGCTTCCGTACAAGGGACAGCTCCGCCTGCAGGCGTACAGCCACCTTTCCGAGGGGCGAACAGCATATTGTACTGGCACTGGCATTCGATTCACAATTCGGTGGAGACCTACTGGCGCGGGCTGCTGAGCCAGGATTTTATGGAAAATGATACCTACCGGGAAGCCTGCCGTATCGGACAGGAGTTCGCGGAAAAAGGAGAGCATCTGGTCAACCTGAAGAAAAAGAACGAGGTTGCTCTGCTGGTGAGCAATGAATCGCTGACCGCACTCAAATATTTCCCGATTGAATTTCCGGTGGAAAAAGCGGGCGTGATGTACAACGATGTGCTGCGGTGGATGTTTGACGCTCTCTATGATATGAATGTAGAGTGCGATATTCTTTGGCCGGAGTCGGAAGATTTTTCACAGTATAAAGTTATCATTGTTCCGGCACTCTATGCGGCACCGGACCAGACGTTGCAGAGGCTGAACCGTTTTGTGGAAAACGGCGGACATATCGTGGTATCCTTTAAGTCCGGCGTCGCCAATGAGAATGTAAAAGTGAGCTGCGGAGTACAGCCAAATATTCTGCACGATTCTCTGGGCGTGATCTATCATCAGTTTACCCTGCCGCGGGGGACGGTCGGACTTACAGGGGATGCAGTGGGCGTCGGGGAACATAAGGCGGAAACCTTTATGGAGCTGCTGATCCCGGAGGGGGCCGAAACGCTTGCATCCTATGACCACTATAATTGGAAAGAATACGCGGCGATCACGAAAAACCATTTTGGAAAAGGAACGGCCACTTATCTCGGAACCATGACGGATGAGGAGGTGCTGACCAATGTGCTGCGCGGCGTGATGACAGACGCCGGGGTGGATATTTCCGAGGAGAACGCCGGGGTAATGATCCATAAGGGAGTAAATGATTATGGGAAGACAGTGCGCTACTATCTGAACTATTCCCCGGAGGAAAAAAGAGTCGTTTACCGTTACGGCGATGCCTGCGATGTGCTCACGGATGAGACGGTAGCGGCGGGATCCGAGATCGCGGTGGAACCCTGGGGTGTGCGGATACTGGAGGAGCAGTAGGAAATCATTGGTTTTCCCTTGCACGATTTCAGAAAATGTATTATTATACTAGATATCATGTAGGAATTTAGGGAATACAAATAAAAGGAGGCTTCTGATGAAAGTATCTACGAAGGGAAGATATGCCCTGCGCCTTATGGTCGATCTGGGGGTTTATATATCACTGAAAGATATCTCATCCAGACAGAATATTTCCATCAAATATCTGGAGCAGATTGTGACGCCGCT
This sequence comes from Lachnospiraceae bacterium, assembly GCA_020860745.1. Classification (GTDB taxonomy): domain Bacteria; phylum Bacillota; class Clostridia; order Lachnospirales; family Lachnospiraceae; genus Eubacterium_I. Next base: position 13,170 of record JAJBTR010000026.1, read on the forward strand.
TCACCGTGCGGGACTGGTGCGCAGCGTCCGCGGTGCGCAGGGCGGTTACCGCCTGAGCCGTGCGCCGGAACGTTATACGGCTGGAGAAATCCTCCGCGCTATAGAAGGTAGCTTTGCTCCAATTGCCTGTCTGGAAACTGAGGTCAACGAGTGTGAGCGCTACAAGTATTGCCCTACTGTCGGATTCTGGGAGGGCATGTATAAGGTGATCTCTGATTACATGGATAGCGTCACATTAAATCAGCTCATCGATGAGCATCTGAACAGTGTACAGGGTGGCTGCGTGGAGCGTTAGGGGAAATCGTATCCCCGGGTGAAGTTGTATGGCACGGTGTGTTGGCTGATCGTTATCTGGTTGTGAGAAATGATAAATTGACGGCTGAAAAACTCGTTTGCGAAAAATGTTCGGTTTTACAAAAAAACAGTTGACATTTATTTGGAAAAACAGTATTATATAAAAGCGGTTTGCGAGAGCGCAGGCCGCTTTAGAGTGACGATGCGTGGCTCAGTTTGGTAGAGCGCTGCGTTCGGGACGCAGAGGTCGCAGGTTCAAATCCTGTCGCATCGACTCCTTGGCAGGGGCACCGGAAAGCTTGATTTTACTTGCTTTCCGGTCTTTTTTTGCCTT
>JAJBTR010000162.1 GCA_020860745.1 Lachnospiraceae bacterium
ACTGGTTGCCTTCCCAGTTTTCCCGGCCCTGCTGCCTAAACTGACCCATCGCCAATCGCAAACGATTTTTAATCTTTCCTACTTTTAATCCAAACTGGAATTCCCACGGAATTTGTCCTCACCTCAGTCGATCAGTTCTTTCCCCTTTGTGTAATTGAAAACCGGCCCCTCGACACAGACATAGTGCTCATTGATTTTGCAATGTCCGCACTTGCCCACTGCGCAGGCCATTTTCCGCTCAAAGGACACCCAGATCCGATCCTCTTTCGCACCGAAGTCCAGACAGGCCTGGGCTGCCGACCGGAACATCGCCGGCGGACCGACGATCATGATATTGTAGTCGTCGCCCCAGTCCGCAAACGGAATCTTCGGCAGAAACTCTCCGGAAAGTCCCCGACGGAATCCGGGCGCATACACATTGACATCGATCTTTTCCGCTTCACTGAACTTCTTTAAATCATCCTTAAACAACACTGCTGCCTGATCTTTAAATCCGTGAATCGTATGAACAGAAAGAATCTCATCCGGATGATCATAAAAATACTGTATCGTGCTTCGTACCGGTGCCAGCCCGGTTCCGCCGGAGATGACGATGAGGTGTTTTCCCTTAAAGTCATCAATGGGGAAAGCATTTCCGTAAGGGCCGCGCATAAACAGCACATCATCCTCATAGAGTCCGAACAGCCCATCCGTCAGCTTTCCGACTTTCCGGATCGTAAACTCCACGTAGCCGTCACCCTGAGCGCTGACCGAGATCGGCGCCTCGCCAAACCGCGGAATCGAGAGCATGAAAAACTGACCGTGCTTTACCGGCGTCCCATGCCACTCCACGCGAAATGTGTGCTCCGTCCCCGTCTCCAACACGATCTGTGTAATCCTGTGAGGGGAAGGCAATGTAATGTTATCCATGTAAATGCCCCCTTTTATCTCAACCACTTTTTCTTCACACTTTTTTGTATACGTCTGCAGCAATCCATTTCAAAGGATAACTACATCTGATACCTCGTTTTTGTAATCATCCGGCGTTACCGTAATACGCTTTCCAGTCAGCCCCCCCCACTGAAAAATCCAGCAACAGAGTTAATCTAACAATTCTTTCGCTTTCGTATAATTAAATACCGGGCCGTTCAGGCACACGTAAGTCTCATTCACCTTGCAATGCCCGCATTTCCCCACGGCACAGGCCATCTTCCGCTCAAAGGACACCCAGATATGATCCTCCGCGGCGCCGTTATCCATGCAGCCTTTCGCTGTAAACTTAAACATAGCCGGCGGACCGACGATGATCACATTGTAATCATCCCCAAAGGAAGCAAACGGAATCTCCGAAATATACTGTGTGACAAATCCCTTGTGAAATCCGGGCGCCTCCGTGTTATCCAGACACCAGTAAGTGTGAAACTTTTCCGCCTCTCCGAATTTTTTCAGATCGTCCTTGAACAGCACCGCGGACGGATCCTTAAATCCCGCAATAGCGTAGACCGACTGGATTTCCTCCGGATGGTCGTAAAAATACTGCAACGTGCTGCGTACCGGCGCCATACCGGTTCCGCCTGCGATGACAGCCAGATGTTTTCCCTTAAAATCCTCCACCGGGAAAGAGTTTCCGTAAGGTCCTCTCATAAAGAGCATATCTCCGGCACGCAAGCCGAATAATCCCCCGGTCAGCCGTCCCACTTTCCGTATCGTAAATTCCACATAGCCGTCTCCACGGGCGCTGACCGAGATCGGCGCCTCGCCAACTTTTGGAATGGACAGCATAAAAAACTGTCCGTGCTGTACCTCTTTGCCGTGCCACTCTACACGAAAAGTCTGCTCCGCCACGGTCTCCTGCGTCAGTTTCAAAATTCTATGCGGTGATGGTAAAGTAATATTTTCCATGTTGTTTTTCCTCCGATATTTTCAGGCAGCAACTGAATCTGCTTCCCCGCCGCATCGCGTTATCCGCATCACCAGTCACTGCGCGTCATGGCTTATTCCGCAGATTCACCGTCACCCTGTGCCCGTTCCTGCTTCAGCCGCTCCACTTCTTTTGCCAGACCGCCAATTGTCTCTGAGAATTTAATCTCCTGCGGACACCGCGTGTCACAACGGCCGCAGCCGACACACATATTCTCCTCGCCAAAGCGGAGTTTGTAATCATATACCTTATGTAAAGTCTTGAACCGTGTGTTAGCGCCTGCATTGTCACGGACGCCGTGACCGCCCGCCATTACCGTGTACGTGGACAGCATGCAAGAGGACCAGGTCCGCCGCCGCTCTCCTTCCAGGCTGGTCTCATTGTAAATGATATCGTTGGTGTCAAAGCAGGTGCAGGTGGGACAGACGGTGTTGCACCCGCCGCAGAGAATGCACCGCTCATTAAACTGATCCCAGTATTCCAGATTGATAATATCTTTCAGATAGCTCCGGTCCGGGATGTCCGGCACCTGTACCGTGCGCAGATTCTCTTTCACAAACTCCGGCGTAAAATCCGCCTCTTTTGCGCCCGCAAACAACGGCTCCAACGCCGCATCCTTTACCTCCACATAAGCTCCCGATTCGTCAAAACGAAAAGCTGCCGCATAGTCTGTGACGATGTTGGAATTCATCGAGACACAAAAGCAGGTCTCAAAGCTCTCCCGGCACTCCAGCAGGATAAATTTTGCTTTCTCCCGCAGTCTGGCGTAATAGGAATCCGGCTGTCCGCCGTTTTTCAGGAAAATCTGATCCAGGCGCCGGATCGCATTGATATCGCAGGGTCTTGCAAAAATCAGAATATCCCTGTCATCCTTTACCTCACTCTCAATGACATCTGTCACCGCAAAATAGAGCAGTGTCTGCATCACCGGATAAATAATCTCTTTCGGACCGAAATCCGATTTCCGGTCATATACAATCTCTGAGGTCTTTTTTATCTCGCCATAACGGATTTCCGTCTGCCGTTTGCCGCGCACCCGGCGGACAATCTCTTTCGGCGCGCAGATTTTTGTGCTCCCCCGCAGCCCGGCAAAAATCTCATCCAGCTGCTCAGTCGTTACATAATATCCCATTTTGTCCTCCTATATATGTGCGGGAAACCGCTGCTATTTAAGAAATGCCGTCTCCTGCACCATAAACCCTCTCGTGATCCTGCCGATTCCATCAAAAAATGCCGTCTGTGCATGCTTTGCGATATCTCCGCCGAAAAGCGATACCCATCGTCTCAGATGATGTTCAAAAAAGGTCTTCTGCTCCCGGACACTCTCCTCCAGCGCTGCTTCATCATCCGCCTCACAGGCACGCACTGCCGTATCGCAGAGCCGGGCCATATACTCAAACTCCAGGCCCGCATGGTCATCCGGAATCCGGTACATATCCTCCCGGGGTTTTAAACCTTTCGCCGCATACAGAGCCGTCAGGTCATCACAGGCCTCCTGGTTGACCAGGTGCTTTTTATTGGTGTAAACCGACTCGTAAGGAAAAGCCGCTGTCCCCTGGGCAACGCCTGCTGCCAGGAAAATTCTCGCGTACTCCACTTCCAGTTCTGTGATTTTCTCAGCGATATTCCCGCCAATTTCTTCCTCGCCACTTTCTGCATTTCCGACAGACGCTTCGTTTATTTCTGAAGTCCCGCCAATTTTTTCTGATTTCTCTGTTCCGGCATGAACCGCAGACTCCGCATTTGCAGAAGCATTCGCCGCAACAGCTTCAACAGCTTCTCCTCCTGAAAAATGCACGCCCGCCAGATACTCTTTCAACCTCGCATATCCATCCCGCAGATCAGCATCTCCCGGCTCCTCGGGAAATGACATCTGCTTCATCTGTGCGAGCAGCTTTTCATCTGCCTCCAGGATATAAATACGGCTGAGGAAACGATAGAGATTCGCCCGCTGCCGCATAACAGCGCAGATTTCCTGTCTATTCTCCATGTCACTTCTCCCCTTTCATCCGGCGTTCAAAGTCGAACGGCAACTCGTCAATCCATTTGCAGTTTTTCAGGATGAACCGCCCGGTAGGCTCATTTCCGTTCTCATCCTTCAGTGTATAAACATGTCCCTCGTTGGCAGCCAGCAGTTTCGATACCTCACTCTCCGGATCATCGATGTCTCCGACATGAAGGGCTCCTCCGGCACAGTTGCGCACACAGGCGGGCTCCAGCCCGTCTTCCCGCCGCTGCACGCAGAGATTACACTTATCCATCACATGCAGTTCCCGGTTGAACAGGTTCGCCTCATAGGGACAGGCGCGCATACAGCTCTGGCAGCCGATGCAGACATCCCGGTCAATGTAAATGACGCCGTCCTCCTCGTCCTTGTAGCAGGCTCCGGTGGGACAGACTTCTGTGCAGGAAGGGTTTACGCACTGCTGACACATCACCGGCATAAAGTACATCTCGATATCAGGAAAATGTCCGGTGGGTCCCATGGTATAAAATTTGCTCCGGGATGGTCCCAACGCAATCTCATTCTCGGTTTTGCACGCCACCTGACAGCCGCCGCGGCAGCCAATGCAGCGATCCAGTTCCACTACCATTGTTAATTGTGCCATTCGATATACCTCCCCTGCGCACTGCCGATGGGCAGCCATGATTTGAAGTCCTCCGGTTTTGTCCAGACACCCTCCGGTGCACCTTCTTCTGCTTTATAAATCTTCACAAGAAAACCGCGGAGTGTATAAGTTCCCACCACATCATTAAACGGACCGGACGCCTTGGTCAGGACATTGACATTCATCTCTTTCCAACCGTGTGTTTTTGTATTTAAAGTTTCCGGATTCCAGAACCGTTCCATACAGACCGCTCCCGGACAGATCCCCTCCGTCACATAGGCTTTTGCCCGGATTTTCCCGCGCAGGGATTCAATCCAGACCCAGTCACCCGGTGCGACGCCATATTTTTCCGCATCCGAAGGATGAATCCAGACCTCCGCTACCGGATAAATCTCACGCACTGCTGCTACATTCCTCAGCGTAGAATGATGGAAAAACGGAATCCGGCCGTTGGTCATAATCAACGGATATTCTTTTGCCAGCTCCGGATCTGCGATCGGTCCCTCGGGCGGCTCCAGATAATAGGGCAGCGGATCGTAGTCCACCTCCACTGGCGGCAGCTCACACTTGGCAAAAGGCTGTCCCGTCCGCCCCAGCGTGATCATGCTGTCTAAGTAAATCTCTATTTTCTTCGACGGCGTATCAAAGCCTTTCAGCTTGCCGGTCTTCTCATCCGTCCATTTATACACGTAGTAACTCCGCCACTCATCCCTGGGCAGATACTCAAACGGTGCTTTTTCCTTGACTTCCTTCCAGGTCATGCCGATCTTGCCGACACAGTGATCGAATAGTTCCTCCATCGTATCCCAGTAGGCCAGGTCTTCTCCCATAAACTCCGCGTCAAATGCCTTCTGGCATCCCTCATGTCCCATCTCGGCACATCGCTTTGCCAGCTTCGACCACAAGAGCGCCTCGTCGCAGGTCTCCCAGAGATGTGTGGTCGCCTGTCTTGCCACAATGGTATTGCAGGTCTCCACCAGCATATCCATCTCCAGCCACTCTTCCGTCGGAATCAGGATATCCGCGTAGGCGGAGAAAGATGTAGGATACATATAGGCGTGCACAACATAATCCAGATTTGCGATTGCCTTTTCTATCTTGGAAGCATCGGCCACCACGCCAAACTTATTGCCGGACCGGTCGATCCACATCTTCAGCGGATAAGGTTTCCCCGTGATCGCCGCATCCAGGATTGCCGTCGGCTGACCTGCCCACCAGATATGTAAGCCTTTGTATTCATTGCCGCCGAGACGTTTTTTCAGCATCTCATCCGGCAAAAGCTTCTCCGCCTGCGGCACCGGGTAGTTCGGCATTCTCAAAGTCCCGCTCGTGCGGAAACGCTGCAGCAGGGCACCCGGCCGCTCTACATTGCCCATCAGGCAGTCGATGATGCAGGCTGCCATAGCCGCCTGTTCGGAATTCGGCGTCTGATCGGTGGCAACGCCGAGCGCGATGCCGCTGGGCTGATTGTCCGTGTACATCCGGATCGCCCGCTCAATGCGCTCCGGCTCCAGCCGGCAGATCTCTCCGCCGTGCTCTAACGTCCACTCTTCCACACGTTCCCAGAGCAGGCGGTAACCGGTCTTGTAAACTTTTCCGTCCACCACAAACTCGCCGTCCAGCACCGGATCCAACTCCTCATTCCAGGGATATTCCAGAGGCTGCATGGAGTTCGTCTTCCGATCCCAGACCATAAAGGTATCTGGTTCACCGTTCTCCCCCTTCTTCGGGCGGAGCATAAACTTTGTCTCCACATCCACCAGATAGGGCAGATCGGTCCACCGCATGACAAACTCTTCGTCATATAATTTGTTGTCCAGAATATAACGGATCCAGGTCAAATGCAGCGCCACATCTGTGCCGGGCCGAATCGAAAGCCACACGTCCGCTTTCGCCGCATCCGGCGTAAACCGGGGATCGATCACAACCGTCTTAACCCCTTTCGCCCGCAGCTCGTTCACCATACGTCCGCCGCTGGAAGGACAGGAATAAGAAGGATCTGTACCCCAGAGCACCAGACACTGAATCGGCGTCTCATCCGGGAAATAAAGCTCCAGCGCGTTGGAATCCGCGATACTCGGATCTACGCCGCCGTACATCATCGTATAGCCCAGAACACGGGGGAGGTAACACTGCGCACACCCCGGCTCAAACCAGTTCGGCGTTCCAAACACATTGCAGAAACGGCAGACACTCCAGACCTCCGGGTTCCCGCCGCCTCCGGTAGAGCCGAAGACCGCCTCCGCGCCGTACTTTTCTCTCGTCTCCATCAGGTGAAACGCGATCTTGTCAATCGCCTCATCCCAGGTGATACGCCGCCATTTTCCGCCGGCGCGCTCACCGACCCGCTCCAGCGGATACTTATTCCGGTTCGGATTGTAGAGTGCCTGAATACCGGAAAGTCCCTTGGCACACATCTTTCCGCGGCTCATCGGGTCCTCCGGGTTGCCTTCCAGCTTCACGACGCGGCCGTTTTTCACATGGGCCAGCACGCCGCAGTTGGCAATGCAGGCACGACAGGCTGTCTTGATGATCCGCTCCTCCGGCTCCGGATCCAGAATCCGCGGTTCACATTCATTGAAAAAATGAACGCCCTCCACAACAGCGCTCAGGCCGGCAATGTCCGTGTCGCGGAGCAGATTTTGAATCACTGTCTTATCACTGTACATATTGCCCTCCCCTATAAAAATATTTTTACGCAACAGCTCACGATACCGACGAAAGTCATATGCGGAACTGTCAGAGTCTTATCTTTATTATACAAGTCGCAAAAAGGAATGAAAAGATTTTTCTCCTGTCGTTTCATTCCTTTTTAGCATAGAATTATTCGTTTCATTTACGTTATTCGACGCACTTCACAGCAAGTGCGAAGTACTGCTCCCCAATAGTTACAAATACTCTTCTGCAATTATCTGACTGGATCCGGTAATTCCACCGCGCGCTCGTATTCCGTATACTTTTTCGATTTCTCCCGGATGATATCCTTGCCCTGCGCCGCTTTTGCATGTCCTTTGCGGATATTATCATCATGCAGCCGTTTTCCCCAGATCGACCAGCGGTTTTTATCCCGTTCTTCCTGCGTAAATTCAGCAGTCAGCTTCCCGTCAACCATGCTTACCTTTGCCTTCGTCAGACACTGCGGGCAGTAAACTCCGTCTGCGCGAATCTCCAGCAGATTCCCATGGCAATCCGGGCAGACTCCCGGCGTGCCGACATACTCCGGCTGTTCGCCCTGCTCTTTTTTCAACAGAGTATCCGCGATATTCTCTCCCATTTTGTGCATGCGGGCCAGAACATCATCCTCCAGCAAAACCGCCCCCTTGGAAGGCATAAAATCAAAATGGACCGCGTCCACCACTGCCTCGTAAGAACCCGCAAGCTCCATCGCGATCATCTTACAGACATTCAGGGTAAAGTTTGTCCAGTCCGTTCCGCCGATGGAAAACGCCGCGCCGATCTTGTTCTCTTTTTCCACTACATCGCGATAATCTCCGGAGGCGTGCATTTTATTTAACAGCTTAATTAACTGCCCCGTCGGAAGCAGATTATACGCCGGGCTCGACACAACGATGGCATCCGCCTCGCGCATCAGCTGCTCAATAAAGTAAAAATGATCACTGCCGTTTTTATGGATGCAACGGAATTCCCAGTTGCCCTTCAGATGATTCACCATACAGGTCTCACATCCGACACAGGTGTTAATATCCGTCTCCTGGACGCGCACCAGCTTGCATTCTGTTCCCGGGATCTTCTCCTCCACAGCCATAAACAGTTCCTTCATCATAATTTCCGTGTTGCCGTTTTTCCTTCCGGAACATAGTCCTAATACCTTCATACTGATTCTCCTTTTTTTAATTTTTATTACGTTATGATTTAGTCGACAAAAGGATATGATTCTTCCTCAGTATCATATTATAAGCAATATTTCTGTCGTCAGTCCAGCTTTTTTATTATCATAGGAAAACCAATGTCTTCATACGTTGTAACAACAAGGCCTTTCTTATGATAAAAAATGCCTGGCGGCAATTATGGGTTGCCAGGCATTTCAGATTAATTTCGAATCAATTTTACAAACTGCTGCAGCTCTTTCTTTGCATTCTCTCTCTTCCAGACCACAGCCACTCCGCTGTGCGTATCAACCAGAGGCCGGAATTCCAGATGCGGCATGGAAGGATTTTTGTATTCCCTGTAATTTCTGTCACAAATAAAAATGTCATTCTTTCCAATGAGATTATATGGCTGAGACAAAGCGTTGGCAGCGTAGCGGATAAAGCGGGGCGAAAAACCATACTTTCCGCACATCTCCTCCAGCATCCCGCAGTAGCTGGGGGTGTAGAGCGGCGAGATGCCGACAAACAGACTGTCCCGCAGATCTGGGACGGTAAGCTCCTCTTTTTCCGCCAACGGGTTATCCTTCAGCATACAGACACTGTGGCAGCACTCATTCATTATGACATAATCGAAAGGGTGGCTGTCCAGCTGCTCCATATCATAGAGTACGGTAATGGCCAGATCCAGATTATTCTCGAGCAGACTCTTACGGATTTCCTGTGGCTCGCAGGCTGAAACGGAAATATTGGTCTGCGGGTACTGCTCCAGAAACCGGCGAAGCACAGGCGCCGCGATTTTCTCCCCGTCCTGAGAATCCAGGATTCCAATGGCCAGGTAGCGATTGTGCCCGCCCTGCAGGATGCGGCACTCGTCCATCGATTTTTCCATATCCTGAAGAATAACGCTCCAGCGCCGATAGAGATGCTGTCCTGCCTCCGTCAGAATCACGTGCTTCTTACTGCGAACAAAAAGCTGGACATCCAGCGTCTGTTCCAGCGCGGAAATCGTCTTGCTCAGCGTCGGCTGCGTCGTATACAAAAGCTGCGCCGCTTTGGTAAAGCTGCCGCAGGACGCAACTTCCAGAAAATATCGCATCTGTAAAAGGGTGATGTGCAAATATTGCTGCTCCGCCATGATATATCCTCCTGCACGAAACTATCGTGCTCAAATACAACGTTCAACAAATCATTCCGGCGCTTACAAAACCATTTTTTACGGTAATATTAGTGTAGAAAAAAGGCTGACAGGCAAAAATCTACCTCCCGCCGCGGCGGTTCCACTTCCGGTTATTTTTGATCACCTTATAGCGCCGGTCGCGGCTCTGCTTCCGACGGCGGCTCCGTCGGATCCGATAACGTATCTCACGGATCAGGAAGAGCGCTGCCACCACTGCTGCTGCAATCACAATTATCTTTACGATCAGATAATTTCCCGGCAGTTTGTCTTTCAGCCCCGACAAAACTGCTCCGATTCCTCCGGAGGATGTCCCATCGGTTACGGTTTCACCCTCTGCGGACGCGCTGAGTTCTTCCTTTGATTCCCCGGAAGAGTCAGACTCTGTAACCGAATCCGCGGAAGCAGCCGCCTCCCCGAACTCATACAGCACGCCGCTTGCTCCCGTGGCGACCACATCCGCCGTCCCCACCTGCTTTCCACCATAGGAATAAACCAGAGTGCCCAGGACACTGTCCGAGACATTGTCATAGGAAACCTCTACCTCCGTATCAGAAAAATCCGCTCCGACCGGCAGTATGATCTCAGCCTCAGAATCAAGCACAGCAAACGCCTCGGATTCTCCAAACAGTGTACTGCTACCGCTTGAGGAATCCTCATACCGTGTCTCTGATTCCGAAACATTGTACATGGAATAGTTTTCAAAACAGTAGTCAAACAGAGAGATCGTATCATCGTAGTGCGACGTCGTCTTCATCACAACACAGATCAGAAGCATTCCGTCCTTCTCCGCATATGTCACCAGGGTATTCCCCGCCGCGACAGTGTATCCAGTCTTCCCGCCAAGACAATATTCATACAGATACTGCGTCCCCTTATAACTGCTGATCATACGGTGGTGGTTGTTGAGCGGGGTCTCCTCATCATGCTTGTTCGTCGGGGGAATCGTATACGAAGTCGTTCCGATAATCTGGCGGAATGTGTTGTTCTGAATCGCCGCCTGCGCAATCAGCGCCATATCCCGGCAGGTAGTGACATGATCCTCATCCGGCAGACCATTGGCATTGGTAAAATTCGTGTTGGTACAGCCCAACTCCGCCGCTTTCTCATTCATCATATCGATAAATGTCTGATAATCGCCGCCGCCAACATGCTCCGCCACCGCATAAGCACACTCATTGGCGGACTCCAGCATCACCGCATAGAGGCACTGCTCCATCGTCATCTCTTCGCCGATGTCTCTTGCGATGTGAGAAGAATCCCCCTCATTTTTATATACCGCATCCTCGGAAAACGTCACCACCTCGTCCAGCGATGAATTCTCCAGCGCCAGCAGCGTCGTCAATATCTTCGTAATGCTGGCCGGATAGCGCTGTGTATCCGCATCCTTCTCATAGAGCACCGTTCCGGTGTTCGCCTCCATCACGATTGCACTCTCAGCCGACGCCTCCGGCCCGGACGGCCAGGGAACCTCCTCAGCGGATGCCGTTGCCGGTACCAGAGTAATTACAAAGATAGCCGCTGCCAGAACGGCTGTCATTTTTTTCCAAATTGTTTTCATCTGTCTTCTTAAGTCAGCGCCTTATTTATATCGCTTCAACGCGCCGTGTCCCTTCCTATAATGTATTGTGATAACCCATGCAACACAGCACTGTCCCAGCGAAATAAAACAACCTGCTAAACTCACCGCCTGAAAACAAAAATTCTACAGAAATTCAACATCACGATACAATCTGACGAGGAATTCTCCGCATCTGTGAATGCATTAAAATGTTACGCTATAAGTATGCCATAGGTAAGGCGGTTTCGTCAAATATACTTTATTCCTTTCCGCCAGCATTTTTCTTCTCAAGAGCAGCCGCGATGATTTCCCCGACTTTCCCTTTAGGCAATCTCTGCGGATACCTCTGCTCAATCTCAAGAAGTACCTCTTTCGCTGCCAGCTCTTCCTCACTCTGCTTCTGAAACATTACTTCCAGATCGGGCGCATCCAGCACATCTGCCAGAAACTTCTTTATATAATCATCCACCCGACTCCAATCGCCATACAACTCCGTCATCGCTTTATCAATCTGTTCATAGGTTAACGGCTGATTCATGCGCGACTGCTCCAGCAAGATCCCGACAATATCCGACATATCCTTTTTATATCTCCGCCCCGATACCAGCTTCATCGCCAACAGATACTCCGCACGAACCGTCCTCACTTCCAGCACATTGGCAAATGTCTTATAATACGTGGAATGCTGTACCAGACCGGGAGTATAAGAATCCGTCCGCATAAAATCTGTATTCAGCCATCCGTGCGGAAGTCCCAGCCGGTCTCCAACTGCGCGGATAGACTCTTTCATCACAGACGGAGCCGCATAAATCACATCAATATCGGTCGTCATCTCCCGGAAACCATAGTTCACTAACACCGACGCTCCTCCGATTAAAATCATTTCCGCACGCACACCGCCGCTGCGCTTTCGATATTCTTTGCCAAGCTCTCTGAGATAAAAATCCAGATTCTCCTTTGTAAATGTCGAACTAGCAGACATCGCGCACCTCGCTTTCCATGATATTAAATCGTTTAAATTCCGGAATCGCCTCTTTTTTACACTGCTCCCGTTGATCCAGCTCCGGGCTGATTTTTGCCGCCAGCGAAACATCTCTGGGGTAAAGAGGCTCTTTCAAAGAACAGCTGCGGATGTCATCATAATCTTCACATAAAGGCAAATTATTTTCCCTGCTCAGATAATCTACCATAGCAAGCATATAAAACGCTTCCGGATACCATTTGCGATCCCAATACTGCCGAATATCTCTCGACTGCAGGGTCTCCACAATAAAATCGATATCCCCTTCCACTTTCACATAATGACAAACATTACTTTTAAATGTCTCAAAATTACAGCGATACTCTTTGCTTTCCAACAACAGTTCCTCCATGGATACATCCAGTATTTTTGATAAACGATATAAAGTATCCGCTGTACAGTTGCCAATCTGTGTTTTTCCCTGAAGCAGATCCCGCAGAGTCGAGTATGGAATGCCACTCAATTTAGAGCAGCGGTACACGCTCATATTTTTTTCGATCAAACGCTGATTAAGCATTCTATACACCTCCCAACCAATTTTTCTTATTATAACGGTTTACCGTGATAATAGCAATGCCTTTTTCAATATTGATACGAAAAAGGCATCTGCCTGTTATTCATACTAAACAAGCAGAAAATAATTTCCCACTTTACGAAAAACAATTTTCATTGTAAACTGGAAATCACTTTAAGAACAACCACCCGGAGGTACCCATGCGCTTACGAAACATCCCCGGCTCCAGAGAAGCCATTGCAGCCCACACCTTATGCTTTACAGAAGAATCCCTGCAAGCCGGGAACTGGCAGAATATATTCGGAAACGACCATCCCATCCACCTGGAAATCGGCATGGGAAAAGGGCGGTTCTTAACCGCCCTCGCAGAACTACATCCTGAAATTAATTATGTCGGCATTGAGCGATACAGCAGCGTCCTCGTCCGCGCCCTGGAAAAAATCGACGCACGGACCGAACCACTGCCCAACATCCGCTTTATCCGCATGGACGCCGCGGACATCTGCTCCATGTTTGTCGAAAAGGAAGTCTCCCGTATTTACCTGAACTTCTCCGACCCCTGGCCGAAGGACCGCCATGCCAAACGGCGGCTGACTTCCATCGAGTTTCTGATACGATATGATCAGATTCTGGTTCCGGATGGCCGAATCGAATTCAAGACCGACAATCAGGATCTCTTTGCCTTCTCCCTGGAGCAGGCAGAAACAGCGGGCTGGAACCAGGATGCCGTCACCTGGGATCTCCACCATGATGCGACGCTGAATGAGGGAAACATCATGACGGAATATGAGGAGCGGTTCTCCTCACAGGGAAATCCGATCTGTAAGATGGTACTCTCCCGGTAATGTTTCAAATAAAATCGCACTCATTCAGAGCCAGGATTGATCATTGCTACTCATTTCCAAATGAAAACCTACAAAAATCTGAATTATCGTAGTTTTATAGGTCAATCCTGCTCCAAAAAGCCCACTAAACATCAAATAAATAGTTATTATGGGTTAAATTTGCCGCCGTCACCCCACTGATCTTTACTTTTCTTTATTTTAGTAGGTCATCTTTCGCTTTATTAACATACAAATCATGATATTTTCTTAATTTTGTTGGGCGCCATTTCCTATCTTTACCCACTAATTGC
>JAJBTR010000257.1 GCA_020860745.1 Lachnospiraceae bacterium
GCGCAGCCTGGAGGCTGATTTCAAAACGGACCGCCCTTTTGAGGGCATCCGCATCGCCCTCTCCATTCACCTGGAGGCCAAGACCGCCTATCTGTGCAAGGTGCTGGCGGCCGGAGGCGCCGAGATGTACATCACCGGCAGCAACCCGCTCTCCACGCAGGACGATGTGGCGGCAGCCCTGGCAGCGGAGGGTTTGAACGTCTACGCCTGGTATGGCTGCACCGCGGAAGAGTACAACGCGAACATCCGCAAAGTACTGGAGCACGACTGCAATATCATCATCGACGACGGCGGCGACCTGGTGCACATGCTTCACACAGAGATGCAGGACAAGATTCCCTATGTCATCGGCGGCTGTGAGGAGACCACAACGGGCATTATCCGTCTTATTTCCATGGCAAAGAATAATTCCCTGCAATTTCCCATGGTTCTGGTCAACAATGCCGACTGTAAACATCTGTTTGACAACCGGTACGGCACCGGACAGTCCGTCTTCGACGGCATCAACCGGACGACCAGCCTTATCGTCGCCGGGAAATACGTGGTCGTTGCAGGCTACGGCTGGTGCGGCAAAGGCGTCGCCATGCGCGCCAAGGGACTCGGCGCCCGCGTCATTGTCACAGAGATTGATCCCATCAAAGCCATCGAGGCCGTCATGGATGGATTCGACGTCATGCCGATGAACGAAGCGGCTAAGATCGGCGACTTTTTCATCACGGTGACCGGCTGCGCAGGCGTGATCGACGAGGAAGATTTCCGCGTCATGAAAAACGGTGCCATCCTCTGCAATGCGGGACACTTTGATGTGGAAATTGACATGAAACGGCTGCGGGAGATCGCGCAGGGCACCATAGACCAGAGAAAAAATATCGTGGGGTATCAGATTACAGAGGATAAATGGATCTATGTGCTGGCAGAAGGCCGCCTGGTAAACCTGGCCGCCGGGGACGGACACCCGGCCGAGATCATGGACATGAGCTTCGCCATCCAGGCGCTGAGCGCCCGATATCTGGTCGAACACAGGGACAGCCTGACCGAAAAGCTGATCAACGTCCCCAGGGAGGTAGGCCTGGAAGTCGCCAACCGGAAGCTGCGCTTCCTGGGCAAAGAGATCGATGTACTGACGCCGGAGCAGGAAACATACCTGAACTCCTCATCTGTCTGATTACTAAAACATATTTAAAATAACTTTTACCTTTTTACCGGACTGTTTTCCCAATTGTCCAGACCAAAAAGCCTCAGTATACTAACCTGATAAACACTCTGGCACAGGATAGAGCAGATAAAACTATCTATTTTTCCTTCTTCCTCTGCGCCTCCAGCTCCATGATTGCCTCATTCAGCGAGAGCATCTTCTCATCCAGATTTGCCACAATTTTGGCACAGGACTGCAGATCCTCGCTGATGTAATCCGGAGCTTCCCCCTCAAACTTATAATAAATCTTGTGCTCCAGGCTGGCCCAGAAATCCATCGCGATGGTCCGGATCTGGAGCTCCACCTTGGTCGGCACAGCGCCTTTCGTCGTCTGAACCGGCACCTGGATATGCATGTGAAAGCTGCGGTAGCCGCTCTTCTTCGGATGCTTTATATAATCCTTCGTATCAAGGATGGTAAACTCCCTCTGCTTTGCGATCATCTCCGCCAGACGGTAAATGTCCGAGGTAAAAGAGCAGACCACGCGAACGCCCGCGATATCATTCACATGCTCCACCATATTCTCGATCGTGCTCTCGTATCCGTTCCGCTCCAGTTTGCCGACAATACTCTCCGCTGTCTTAAGTCTGGACTTCACATACTCGATGGGATTATACTGATAAATAAACTGGAATTCATCGCTCATGATATCCAGCTTTGTCCGGACTTCCTTAATCGCCGCATTGTAGAGAAACATAAGATTCTGCCAGTCGTAGACACTTCCTCTGACCTCTGCGCCCTGTTCCGCCATGATGCTCACCTTCCTTGCCAAAGAACTGTTAAAGAATTACCTTTGCATTTGACTCGCATAGAAAGATTTATTCTGTGTCAAATGCAAAGGTAATTCTTAACAGTTCCTATAATTCTGCAGACAACATCCCCGCGATAAAATTTTACCAGCGGGTAAACTATAATTATCATACATCAACTGTCACTAAATGGCAATCCTTTTTCCCCTTGCAATAAAAACCAGAACGATTATAATAGAAGCAAGCGGTCGGTCGGGAACACCACTTCCGGTCGCTATAAAAAAAGTTGCATTTGAAGGAGGAACCTATGAGTACTTATACCACACAGATGGATGCAGCGAGAAAAGGCGTTATCACTCAACAGATGGAAATTGTAGCCCGCAAGGAGCACATGCCCGTTGAAAAACTGATGGGTCTGGTGGCGGAGGGGAAGATCGCCATCCCGGCGAACAAAAGCCACACCTGTCTCGACCCGGAGGGCATCGGCAGCATGCTGCGCACGAAGATCAATGTCAATCTCGGCGTTTCCAGAGACTGCAGGGACTACAATATTGAGATGGAAAAAGTGATGAGCGCCGTTTCTCTCGGAGCGGAGGCCATCATGGACTTATCCAGCCATGGAAATACACAGCCTTTCCGCCGGAAACTGACAGGCGAATGCCCGGCAATGATCGGCACGGTGCCGGTCTATGACAGCGTGATCCACTACCAGCGCGATCTCGCCACACTGACAGCGGAGGACTTTATCGACGTAGTGCGTCTGCACGCGGAGGACGGCGTGGACTTTGTTACCCTGCACTGCGGCATCACGCGCAAGACGATCGAACAGATCAAAAAACACAAGAGGAAAATGAACATCGTCAGCCGGGGCGGCAGCCTTGTCTTCGCCTGGATGTCCATGACCGGAGAGGAGAATCCTTTCTACGAGTATTATGATGAGATTCTGGACATCTGCGAACAGCATGACGTGACCATTTCCCTGGGCGACGCCTGCCGGCCCGGATGTCTCGCCGACGCGACCGATGTCTGCCAGATTGAGGAGCTGGTGCGCCTGGGCGAACTGACCAAACGGGCCTGGGATCACAATGTACAGGTAATGGTGGAAGGTCCCGGACATGTCCCCCTCGACCAGGTCGCGGCGAATATGAAGGTGCAGCAGACCATATGTATGGGCGCTCCTTTCTATGTACTCGGGCCAATCGTGACTGATATCGCTCCAGGCTATGACCACATCACCTCCGCCATCGGGGGCGCAGTCGCTGCCATGAGCGGAGCCGCTTTTCTCTGCTATGTCACACCGGCGGAGCACCTGGCTCTCCCCAACGTGGAGGACGTCAAACAGGGCATCATCGCCTCCAAAATCGCTGCCCACGCAGCGGACATCGCCAAAGGGATCCCCGGCGCACGGGATATTGACGATAAGATGGCGGACGCCAGACGGAATCTGGACTGGGACGCACAGTTTGCCTGTGCTCTTGATCCGGAGACGGCAAAAGCGATCCGGAATGACAGGCTTCCGGAAGACGATCACAGCGACACCTGCAGCATGTGCGGCAAGTTCTGTGCCGTGAGAAGTATGAACAAGGCGCTGTCCGGAGAATATATCGATATCCTGTAAACCGGGCTCCGGGTATATTAACTTATTTCACTCTGATACACAGAGCAGCAGCTCCTGAATATTTGAATTGCTCCCTTCATGATGACAGTTCGTTTTTCACTGTCTCTCATAAAGGGAGCCTGTCCATTCGGGAGCTGCTGTTTTTCTGCGCCCATCAATAATTGACAGCTGTGGATCCTATTCCGAGATTCCCGCCAGTCCGATTGCTCCCGGTCCGCTGTGACAGCTGATCACGCATCCGGTCTGAATATAAGTATAGGCGCAAAATCCAAGGGCAAGCGCACATTCTTTCATCTTGTCCAGAACCTCCTGCGATGTTCCTTTGGAGTAGAGAAGAAAAATGTGATCCCGGCACAGGTTGTGCTCCTCCACAAAATCACGGATGTAAGCTTCCGCAATCCGCAGCATGGAACCGCGGTATTTTTTAGCGGCAATCAGGTGTCCGCCGCTGTCGACCTCGATCAGCGGTTTAATATGCAGGAGCGTCGCCCCAAGATAGGCGGCGTTCGATACGCGCCCACCCGCTTTTAAATATTCCAGATTTCCAGGGATGAAAGAGCAGACCAGCTTCGATGTCATCGCCTGGAACTCATCCGCCAGCGCCCGGTAATCGGTGATCGTCCCCTTTCGTTGCTGAACGATATCATAGGCACGGAGGAGATGAAACAGGATCCCACCGGTCACCTTTGTCGTGTCGATCAGATATACATCATCAAAACTCTCAATGGCGATCTGCGCATTCTGAAAGTTGCTGGACACTGCGGAGGCATACGCAAAATGCATAATCACACAGTCCGGGTGCTCCGCGCGGATCCCGTTGAACAGATCTATGTATTCTCCCACATTCGTCGCCGACGTAGTAGGTATTTTTTTGTTTCTTTATAATATGCGTAGACATCGTCCACCGGGATACTTCCGTCCGGATAATCCACTCCTCCCATGACAAGATGCATGGGAACAATCCGGATTCCATATTGCTCCGCTATCTCCCGGGGTGTGTCGGAACCGGTCTCTGTGCTGAAAATAATCTCTCTCATTGATATCTTTCCTTCTCCTCTGTAAAGTTTTATTCTTTATATGATATGGTTTTCAAAACCACATCGTATATGATATACCTTTCTCTCTCGTATGGCAAGAGGTTTCACAGATAGAACACATCGAAAACATGCATAAGAAATAAAATGTCGCCTGTGACACTTCGTGCGCGAAAAAAGGCCGCCCCGAAAACCCGGAGCGGCCTGCTGCCAAAATGTTATATTCAAATATCCACCGCTATACACTCATCTGTCTCCAGACTGTCCAAAGACTGGTTTGTCAGTACAATTCCAAGAAGCGCCGCACGCATCAGAAGCCGTGCCAGAACTGTGGTAATTAATACAACGCCTGCCGCAACAAACAATACAAACACTAACATCTGCCATCCCTTCTTTCTCTCTTATATTGTACGCTGTAAACAGGTTACCATAGAACTCTTTCGTTTCTTTTATTCGTTTTTAAACAAAACTTAAGATTATGCTTAACTTTTTCTAAACAATTCCTCACGGTTAATATTTCTCCGGAACGGCTTTTCCAAAACCGGATCAGATGAAATCATTCAATCTTATTTTCCCACTTCCAGATTTCCCGCAGATTCCGTCCCGTGATTTCCTCCATACGCCGGACATCCTCCGCGAAATATTCCCGCAGATATGTACGGGTTTCCGAAAGGAGGCTGCTGTGATCCGTATCCGGGATCAGCGATTGCTCCCTGATTTTCTCATACCATCTGCGAAAACCGCGGTACAGCTTCGGCGCCCAGCAGTTCATGGCCAGAAAATCATACAAGGCATAATTTACCCCTTTTGCAACCATAAAGCTGCGTGCGCTTTTTGCGGAAACTGCTCTCTCATTTCCGCTGTTTACTACCAGCCCATAGGAAATCCCCTCCGCATCCTCCACGCCAAGAAAACGATAGAGTTCCCGGCAGGACTGATGCTGATCCCGGACAAATTCCTCAAAAATGACAAACTTCATATTGCTCCGGTCAAAGGAAGGCAGGTACTCCTCCACACACGCCGCATAATTGCTCTGGGACAAAACCAGGTATTTCAGGCGTTTTTTCATAATCCGGTTCCGTAATTCAGATGCCTCCAGTACAGAGTGTACGTAGCGGTCAAACCCCGCCGCATGCCCCAGGCGCACATCATCCTCCATCACCTCCGCCGGCAAAAAACCTCTGGCGAGAAAATACTTATAGGCGGAATAACTGCGCTCCACCGGATCCCGGAGCATGAAAATCATCTTCGTATCCGGCGACAGATTCCGTCTCATCTTTGCCGCGCAGCCGTTGAATGTGAGACCGGCATTCACCTCGCCGCGCAGTCTCGGGTCACCCTTTTTCAGATGCCCGAAATAACGCCTCCGGTAATAAAATTTCCCGAAGCCGAGCACGCTGATAAAGGGAACCCGGTAGTACATCGGCTCTTTCACATCCCGACAGAGAGCAATCTGGGGATGTTGATGCAGCAATTCATATAAGGTCGTGGTGCCACATTTCTGAAAGCCCATGCACACAAAATCCGGGTAACCCATTTTTTCCTCCGACACTTGCCCCGCAAGTACATCAATAAAGGTATCAAAACAACACGGTCATTTCCAGTTCAGGAATATCCGGAATAAGAGTGTTTACGATTCATATACTTCCGGCAAGACATTTTATTACAGCTGTTTTTATTAAAACATCGTAATAGTTTCGTAATAAAATGTCAATACTAACGGAGGGATTCCTTGTCATTTTCACAAATAACTCACATTTAATGATTTCCCGGAATACCACACTTTCCCCGGCATTGAAAGCACCATTTCAATTCTACTATCAGTCACGACAGGCCCCAGATTATTTATCAACTGTCAGCCCGGAATCCAGCCCCGCAAACTGCTCCGCTTAGCTCACCGCATCCTCATATTGGTTGGTCTGCAGAATCAGCCGGACCGTATGGTAGATGCAGCGCTTCAGTTCCTGCATATCCAGGCTTCCATCCGCCAGTGCGTTCCGGATACTCTCATGGTCACGCAGATCACCCGGCATTACCATATCGTTGCCCGCCTTCATGCAGCCCGCCGCGGAGCACTCGCCTGCGGTGGAATTGGTGGAGGTCGTCCAGTCCGTCATAATCGCTCCGGCAAATCCCCACTCATCCCTCGCCGCTTTCGTGCAGATATCATAACAGTTCGCCGCATGGACGCCGTTGGCCATATTGTAGGAAGTCATGATGGACATAGGCTGGGCATTTTTCACCGCAATCTCAAATCCTTTCAGATAAATCTCGCGCAGCGCACGCTCAGACAGAACGGAATCAGAACCCATCCGGTTGTCCTCCTGGTTGTTGCAGCAGAAATGCTTGATTGTAGTCCCGCAGCCCGGTACCTTCTGCACGCCCAGGGTCATGGCGGACGCCATAATACCCGATACCAGCGGATCCTCGGAAAAATACTCAAAATTCCGGCCGCAGAGCGGATTCCGGTGAATATTCATACCCGGCGCCAGCCAGAGAGAAACCTCAAACTCATTCATCTCCCCGGCAATCATCTCGCCCACTTCTCTGACCAGCTCCGTATCCCAGGTCTGTGCCAGCAGCGTTCCCACCGGAATCGCCGTGCAGTACTGATAGTAAACCGTACCTGCCGCTTCCTTCGGCTCCGTGAAAAATCCGTTCTCAAAACCTGCCAGGAAATCTCCCGCATCAATACTTCCGTCCTCCCGGACCTCATAGGTCTGGCGCAGCCGCAGACCGGCCGGGCCGTCCGCCAGAACGATGCTCGCCACATTCCAGGGATCCGCTTCCACCGCGGTCACCGTTTCCGCCGCCGCTCCCGGAACCGTCTGCCCCGCGGAACCGAGTGCAGTGCCTTCCTGATCTTTGCCCGGATCCCCCGTAGCCAGCGCGATTAGCTGATCCACAGAAAGGCTGTCCACAATCTCTCCTGCTTTTCCCGGATAATGCTCCACCGGTTCCGAGTACAGAATCTCATCTGTTTTTAAATCAGCCGCGGAGAGTCTGACATCCGGCAGCCTCCGCTCTTTCGCCTCCGCCAGCCACGCCGCCTCCTTTGCAAGCAGCTTTCCCGCATCCGGTTGCATCTCGTCAATAGTCTCCTGCGGTTCACAGATATGTCCGCACTGCACCAGTTGCGCCGTCTCATCCAATGTCATTGTCCCGGCCAGCGCTGCGCTATCCAGAGAATTGCCCGCCCAGACTCCGTAGGTTCCTTTCTCCAGCATCCACGCCGCTTCCGTCTCAAAGTAGGAAGCCAGCTGATAAAGCGGGAAGGAAACCTTCATCTTCTGTGCCTTCCCCGGCTGCAGCAGATCCGTCTTCGCGAATGCCGCCAGACGCCGGTATTCTTTTGGCAATGTTCCCTGCGGGCAGGACACATAAATCTGCACCACTTCCTTTCCGGCATAGGTATCTCCCACATTTTTTACGGAAAGTTCCACCTGCACCATGGGCTGTTCACTCCCAATCCCACGCAGGGAAACCGCGCCGGTCTCCATCTGAAACTCCGTGTAGGACAGACCGTATCCGAAGCAGTAGCGCACCGGCACATCAAAGGTATCAAAATACCGGTAACCCACATAGATACCTTCTTTATAATCTTCTCTGTAGACATCGCCGCTCTTAAAGCTGAAATAAGAGGCATTCGGATAGTCTTTGTAATCCAGCGCCCAGGTATCGGTCATCTTGCCGGACGGGGTAACGTCGCCGCTCAGCACATCCGCCAGTGCGTTGCCGCCCTCCTGCCCAGCCTGCATAAACTGGTTGATGGCCGCGAGGTTGTCGATTTCATCTGTGAAAGCCAGATCCACCAGACCGCCCGTGTTGACGATGAGTATCACTTTTTTATAACACGCGCAGACCTGCCCGATCAGCGCTTTTTCTTCCTCTGTCACGTAGTAATCACCCTGGATGTCCTTACGGTCTGCATTTTCCCCCGCGATACGCGCCAGGACAAAGATTACAATATCCGCGCCGTCCGCCTGCGCAGCTGCCGCATCGATGGGATCGCCGCACGGCACAAGGAAAGGCGTTGTAGAATACCCTGCAAAAAAGTTACCGTCAAAATCCTCATTCACTTTCCGTAAAATCTCGTTTTTCCAGTCCTGACGGGCCTGCTCGTAGCATTCCTCATAAGCATCCATCCAGTTCCGGCTGGGCTCCGTCACCTCAAATCCACCTCCGGTCAGGCCGTCCCGGATGCTGACGCTGTGGCGGTTGTTCACATCGCCAGATCCTGTTCCGCCCTTGATTGTTTTCACCGCACCGGCTCCGTAGAGACCGATTTTACTGCCCTTCTTCAGCGGAAGCAGATTGTCCTCATTTTTTAAAAAAACAAATCCCTCCGCGGCCGCCCGGCGCGCCAACGCCGCGTTTTTAATTTCCCGTTCCGTTACATCCCTTGACGTCGTACCGACGTACCCTCGTTTTTTCAGTTTCATTGTTACCCCTCCATATCATTAATTTCCAGTATATGCCATCTCAGGCTGCATTTCGTTTTTATAATTTAAAAGATAGCCTGCCATCTATTCCCGATGCCGATCTATTCACTTAATACTCAGTATAAAAAACCCGGACCTTTTATGCAAGAGTATATTTCGGGGAAAAGGAAATTTTCGAAAATCTTTCTTTCGCACCAAAAGGCAGTTATAAAGAAAAAGAACCGGTACCAGCTTTTCAAAGACAGCACCAGCCCCTTTTTTATTTGTGCACTTTTATCTAAATAAGTCGCTTAGGCACTAAAAAACGAAATCTTGCGCAAAATAGCAAAATTTCTATACCTGTTTATCCGGGTTAGGATCTTTCATTCAACACTGGAATTTCCAGCCGGGAAGAATACACTCCGCCGCAGTAAATCACCTGGTGCGCTACCCGGGTCTTCTCCTGCCTGGACCAGATACCCGCGTCATTAGAATGCACCGAATACTGCGGGAAATCAGAGGATGAGATATCTACCCGGATCCGGGATCCTTTCTGCAGTTTCCAGGCGATATCCCACATTTCCACACAAACCTCCGCGATTTCTCCCGGAGTATACGTATCTTCCCTGTTCTCCATCGCTTTCCTGGAGTCCTCATCATGCACCGATTTTCCATCTGATACATATCTTTTATCCGGATAATCCGCCGCAATCGTCGTGATCGATGAGCGGATGTTCACGGATTTCCCGTCTCCCCTGACTTCCATCACCTTGGCCGTAAAGGCTGTATCATCACAGTCTGTCGACACCTGCAGATATACCCGCATCTTCCCGGCGATGGAAAACTCCTCTTCCAGCGGTTCGGAGATAAACGACAATACATCCTCCCGGAATCCCGGCTCTGGCTGATACATACTCCCAACCTTATTTATTGATTTCAGCATGGATTCGGCCCCGAGGGACGGCACGGGATTCTTCGGGTCATAGGTAAATTCCGTTTTAGAAAGAGGCTCTGCCGGAGATTCTGAAAGTGTAAGTTTTTTCCCGGAACCTGCTCTTTCTCCCGCGTTGAAATAAAATTTTTTCTGGCTTTTTACCGGCATCGGCCATTCCGGATACTCTTTCCACTCATCCGCACCGATGATATAGGTCCGAACTTTGCTCTCAGGAATCCTGTCTTCCATCAGTAAAGTACGGAACCACTTTATCATAATCGGCACTTCTCTGTTCTGAAGATTCTGCGGCTCATCCCACTCAATACAATTCTCCGAATAATGATTCCAGCATCCGACAATCAGAGTCGTATGTTTCTTCGCCTCCCAACTCAGCGTCTCGTAGGATTTGAGAGCGCTTCCCAGGTGATGATCGTACCAGGCGTCCGTAATCAGCAACGGGATATTTACTTTAGACGGGATTTCTCTCAGCATCTTCCAGAATCCCTGCTGCCAGTACGCATCATCCTCCCGCGGCGCGGTAATCCACTGCCGATACCATGGAAGCTTCCTGCCCCACAGACACTCATCTACTTTATAATGCGGCATAAACCGGCAGCTCTCCAGATAATCACTGTCAACCGGATACCCGGCGTTTTCCATCGCCCAGGAGGTCAGCACATCGTGCCGGAACATCCCTTTTGAGTATACAGATGTAAAACGATCTGTGCCATACACACCGAGATACATCCCCTTTACTTTCGATGGCACAACGTCCGCCATAAACCAGCCTGTCGACGCAAGATAAGAGTCTCCCCAGTATCCGATATTTTTCACCCAGGGTTCACTCTGCAGCCAGTGCAAAGTTTCCAGACCGTCCTGCCGCTCGTTAACATTCGGCTCCCACTCTCCCTCAGATTGTCCAGTTCCCCGGCAAAATTGAAGAATGTATACAAAGCCTCTTTGCGCCAGGTTTTTACCATGCACCTGATAAATATCCATAGAATGGGCATAGGGCGAACGCTGCAGAATTACAGGAAGGCTGCTTCCCTCCGGAACTTCTTTCCCATAATAAACATATGTTTTCAGCTTTACGCCGTCGGACATCGGAAGCATCACCTCCGTCGTTTGCACGTCCGGATATAAAACCTCCATATCCAGCTTCTTATAATCATTCTCCAATGCTTTCAACATTTTAATGAAAGAATTATCCATTTCTTCTCATCCTCTCTCAAAAATCTATCTATATCGAGCTGGCACTGTAAGTTTTTAATACAATGAATCCTCAATTCCTCTGCACAGGCAATATCACACCAGATGGCATGCCACCATATGTCCAGCCACATCTGATTTCAGCTCTGGCATTTTCTTCCGGCATTGTTCTGATGCGTATGGACACCGACTGGAGAACGCACATCCTTGCGGCCGGTTCATAGGGCTGGGAACCTCACCCCTGATGATATTTCTATCTATTTTCTTTTCCACATCCGGATCCGGCACAAGCACCGCTTCCAGCAAGGATTTGGTGTAAGGATGCAGAGGATTCGAATAAAGATCGTCCCATCCCGCGAACTCTACCAGTTGTCCCAGATACATAACCGCCACCCTGTCACTGATATGACGCACTACCGACAAATCATGCGCGATAAACAGATATGTCAACCCCATTTTATCCTGAAGTTCTTCCAATAAATTGATAATCTGTGCCTGAATGGAGACATCTAACGCTGAGATTGCTTCATCACAAACCAACAGCTCCGGGTTAGTCGAAAGAGCTCTCGCAATTACCAATCGCTGCCTCTGTCCACCGGAAAACTCATGCGGCACCCGATCTTTATACGTTGTGTCCAGACCAACCAGTTCAAACAACTCATCTACTCTCCGGTTCATCTGCTCTCTCGTCATATCCAGTTTAAAATTCTTCATAGGCTCCATGACGATGTCGCCAGCCCGCTGTCTCGGATCCAGTGAACCGTACGGATCCTGGAAAATCATAGACATATTTCTTCTGTAGGGACGCATTTTAACATCATTCAGATGTGTGATATCTGCTCCCCGAAATATAATCTGCCCGTCCGTAGTTTCATTCAACCTCATAATTGTTCTGGCAGCCGTGGATTTCCCGCAGCCTGATTCACCCACCAGACCAAAAGTTTCCCCGTTATAAATATCAAAAGAAACTCCATCCACCGCTTTGATATCCGCTACTTTCTTTTTTATCAATCCCTTATAGACAGGAAAGTATACTTTTAAATCCCTGATTTGTAGGATTTTATCTTTGTCCTTCAGGCCGTGATACTCTTTTTCCTTATATTCCCTGGTATTAATGTCAAATACACGCTCCGCTTTTGTACCTTTTGTCACTTCTCTGTGACAGGCCGCAAAATGTCCCGGCTGTCCCGGCACTTCCCGAAGCGTCGGCGTGAGCGCGTGAGTACACTCTTCCGTGCAATAAGCACACCTTGACATGAAAGCGCATTCATCTTTCCGGTTTACCAGATTGCTTACAAACCCCGGAATCGGAATCAATTTTCTGTCTTTCGGATCATGAAGTCCGGGAACCGCGTTCATCAGTCCAATCGTATACGGATGATGAGGATCTGCAAAAATTTCTTCCGTGGTACCGCTCTCTACGATTTCTCCTGCGTACATAACATATACCCGGTCTGCATATCGCGCCACAATACTCAGATTATGTGTCACCAGAACCATCGCCGTATTGGTTTTTTTCACCAGATCCTGCATCAGATTCAGAATTTGTGCCTGTGTGGTAACATCCAATGCAGTGGTCGCCTCATCCGCAATCAGAAGATCCGGATTGCAGGATAATGCCATCGCAATCACAATTCTCTGACGCATTCCTCCCGAAAACTCATGAGGGTAAGCGTCCAGTCGACTTTCCGGATCCGGTATACCTACCATTTCCATCAGCTCTACCGCTCGTTTCTTTGCCTCTTCTCTGGAGATATCCATATGTTGCAGAATTCCCTCTGTCAACTGTGTTCCGATTTTGAGAACCGGATTTAATGTTGACATGGGTTCCTGGAATACGATTCCAATCTTTCCACCCCTTATGTCCTGCAGTTCTTTGCTTTTTGAACCATAATTCAGTATATTTGTTCCTTCAAAAAGAACTTCGCCCTTTGTAATTTTCCCCGGAGGCGAGGGAACCAGCTGTACTCCGGAATATTGTGTGACAGATTTTCCACTCCCGCTTTCCCCTACAAAAGCTACGACTTCTCCCCGGTCAAGATAATAGGAAACACCGTTTACTGCTTTTAAAATCCCTTTGGGCTGTTCAAACTGAGTATGTAAATTTTTTACCTCTATTAAATGTTCCATATCATGATCCTTTCTATCTGGTACCTCTTAACCGTGGGTCTGTCGCGTCACGCAGCGCATCGCCACACACATTGAAAGCCCATACGGTAACAATAATAAATACTCCAGGCAGAATTGCAATGTGCGGATGCTCACCCAGATAACGGTAACCATCGCTCACCATAGCTCCCCACGAAGGTGTGGGCGGATTAATCCCCATACCCAGGTAACTCAGACTCGCCTCCGTCAGAATTGCCGTGCCCAGGTTCATCGTTGCCCTGACAAGATTCGGCGCCATAATGTTGGGCAGAATATGTTTCATCGCATTCTTCATTCTGCCGGCTCCGCCAATCTTCCCTGCTGTCACATAGTCAAGCTGCTTAACAGTCATCACCTGACCCCTGGTAAGTCTGGCATATCCCGGCATCATTACAATTCCAATCC
>JAJBTR010000166.1 GCA_020860745.1 Lachnospiraceae bacterium
TTTTTAACATTAAAGTATTTTAATATCATGGATAATATGGAGAATGTCTATGGCTCAGAAATCGGTTATAATTATGTCTCAGACAAAAGAAATGATTGAGACAGAAGGAGGAATATAATGAAAGTTCTGATGTTAAACGGAAGCTCAAAGGAGCCCGGGAATACCAACAGGGCATTACAGGAAATCGGTATGCAGCTGGAGCGGGAAGGAATAGAGTACGAAATTTTTCAGCTGGGCGGTTCGCCGATCCGGGACTGCATCGGCTGCGGTCAATGTACCGAACAGGGTTGTGTGTTTACCGATGACAAAGTCAATGAGTTTATTGCAAAAGCCAGGGAAGCGGACGGATTCGTATTCGGGACGCCGGTTTACTATGCTCACCCGAGCGGAAGGGTGCTTTCTTTCCTTGACAGAGTCTTTTACAGCAGCGGTTCTTCCTTTGCATACAAGCCGGGAGCTTCCGTCGCGGTGGCCAGAAGAGGCGGGACAAGCGCGTCCTTTGACGTGATGAATAAATATTTCGGCATTTCCCAGATGCCGGTAGCCGGTTCTACCTACTGGAATCTGGTGCACGGCTGCGTGCCTGTGGAAGCAGAGGAGGATGCGGAAGGGCTGCAGACCATGCGGAATCTGGCGCGGAATCTGGCCTGGATGATGAAATGTTTTCAGGCGGGAGAAAAAGCAGGAATTGAGCTTCCGGAGGCGGAGCGGGGAAGTAAGACGAATTTTATACGCTAAAAAAGAATTCAGGTAATGATTCGTGACAGTACGTCGCACTTGCTGTGAAGTGCGTCTGATGACGTAAGTTAAACAGGGAGAAGTTCCATCGCGCAGCGATTTTTAATGGGTTTTTCCTCGTAACGGTGAAACTACGGAACAGTTACGAATTCAATTCCTGTTCAGGGGAGATTAGATCTGTGCAAATCGGAACGGCAAACTGGCTATGATGAGTAAATATGAGAGGGAGAACATGATTTTCATAGGAATCACCGGCGGCGTCGGCGCCGGGAAATCGGCAATTCTTACATATATAAAAGAGCATTACAATAGTCGGGTTATGCTGGCGGATGAGATCGCGCATGACCTGATGGAGCCGGGAAACAGCTGCTATGACAGACTGCGCATTCTGTTCCGGGCGGAAGATGTCTGGTTCACGGATGGGAGATTTGACCGGTTGAAGCTGGCGTCTGTCCTTTTTTCCGATGAACATAAGCGGGAAGCGTTAAACGCAGTCGTCCACCCGGCTGTAAAAGAGTATGTGATCAGACAGTGTGATCTGGAGCGCGAGCGGGGCGTTTTGGATATTCTTGTGCTGGAGGCAGCACTTCTGATTGAAGAAAAATATGATGCAATCTGTGATGAACTGTGGTATATTTATACATCGGAAGAAAACCGCCGGGCAAGACTGAAAAAAAATCGCGGTTATTCGGATGAAAAGGTGGACGGAATTTTCGCCAGTCAGCTTTCCGAGGATGTCTTTCGTGCGCATTGCGCGGAGGAGATTGACAACAATCATGCGCCGGAGAATGCATTCCGGCAGATAGATGAAACCCTCATGAGGAAGAATGTGAAGATGTCTCGTGTACTTTGAGGAGAGCAGGGATCGTTTTACAGGAATCGGTTTATTTTCGAATGCGGTGCTGGAATTAATATCAGTGATGATACATAACGATAGAAGCCCTTTGCCGGAAACAATCGGAGATTACAAATAAGCAATGAATTATCAGATACCCGGAGTGAGCAGAACAGAGCCTTTTGAGAGAACTTTTCTTTCACTCCACGGAGGAACTATATGGAACTATGCAGTATAGCCAGCGGCAGCAGCGGAAACTGTATCTATGCGGGGACGGAGGGCTGCCATCTGCTTGTCGACGCCGGAATCAGCGGAAAACGCATAGAGGCAGGCCTGAATGAAATTGGCCTGAAAACGAAAGAGATGGACGGTGTTCTCATTACCCATGAGCACTCGGATCATATCAAAAGCCTGGGAGTGGTCGCCCGCAGATACGGACTTCCCATGTATGGGACAAAGGGCACGATTGACGCCATCCTGAGCAGCCATTCCATCGGTGATGTGGACACATCGCTTTTTAAGACGATCCAGCCGGAGGTACCTTTTCGTGTTGGAGATATGACAGTCACAGCGATTTCTACATCCCATGATGCGGCGGAGCCGGTAGCCTACATTATGCGGAAAGAGCAGAAGTCCATGGCGGTCATTACAGATCTCGGGAAATATGACAACACAATTGTGGACAGGCTGCAGGGGCTGGATGTATTATTATTAGAGGCCAATCATGATGTACATATGCTGCAGGTTGGGGTCTATCCTTACTATCTGAAGCAGCGCATTCTCGGGGAGAGAGGTCATCTCTCCAATGAGCTTTCCGGGCAGCTGCTCAGTGAGGTGCTGCACGACCGGTTCCGCAAGGTGGTGCTCGGCCACCTGAGCAAAGAGAATAATTACCCGCAGCTGGCCAGCGAGAGTGTGAAGATGGAAATCACCATGGCGGATAATCCTTACAAGGGATCGGACTTTCCGATCGAGGTGGCGAAGCGGGATGAGATTTCCGAATTGATCGAGTTTTGAGATGGTTGATTTTAAATGGACTTTTCCTCGTAACTGTGAAAGTACTGAATAGTTACTGGTACAAAATATTCCGGAAGGAGAGAAAGAAATATGACTGATAGAACAGCAGGGAAAACAGTAATTACCGTGGTCGGTAAGGACACGGTAGGGATTATTGCAAAGGTGTGTACTTATCTGGCTGGTCACAATATCAATGTGCTCGATATTTCCCAGACAATCGTCCAGGATTATTTTAATATGATGATGATTGTGGATCTGAATACGTCGGAGAAACCTTTTGATGAGTGTGCGGCGGAGCTGGATGAACTCGGCAGGGAAATCGGTGTCGTGATCCGCTGCCAGCGGGAAGAAATATTCGAAATGATGCACCGCATCTGAACGTCCGGCGGTCATGAAATAATGAGTGCAAACGAGGAAAATACATGCTGGCATGTATTTGACGAGTGACGAATTGGATCGTGATGTAATCACGATATAATGGACGCGAGCACTTCGGGGAAAAGGAGTATAACATGATCAACATATATGAAGTAAACGAGACAAACCGCATGATCAGCCAGATGAACCTGGATGTCCGCACGATTACCCTGGGCATCAGCCTGCTGGACTGTATCGATTCCGATCTGGAAAAGCTCTGTCAGAATATATACAACAGAATCACCGCGCTGGCGAAGGATTTAGTCTGCACCGGCCAGGAGATTGAGAAAAAATATGGCATTCCCATCGTAAACAAACGGATTTCCGTGACGCCTGTCGCCCTGATCGGCGCCGCGGCCTGCCGGACTTCCGCGGATTATGTGGAGATTGCGCGGACGCTGGACCGGGCGGCGCATACGGTCGGCGTGAATTTTATCGGCGGATATTCCGCGCTGGTGGCAAAGGGCATGACAAAGAGCGACGAACTTCTGATCCGCTCCATTCCGGAGGCGCTGTCCTGCACGGAGCGCATCTGCAGTTCTGTCAATCTGGGTTCCACCAAAACCGGCATCAATATGGATGCCGTCCGTCTCATGGGTGAGATCATAAAGGAGACGGCGGAATACACGAAGGAGGAGGATTCTCTCGGCTGTGCGAAGCTGGTGGTATTCTGTAATGCTCCCGATGACAACCCGTTTATGGCGGGCGCTTTTCACGGTGTGACGGAAGCGGACGCTGTGATCAACGTGGGCGTCAGCGGACCGGGCGTAGTGAAAAAAGCCATTGAATCAGCCCGGGGAGAGAATTTCGAGATTCTCTGTGAGACAATCAAGAAAACCGCGTTTAAGATTACCCGCGTGGGGCAGCTGGTGGCGAAAGAGGCGTCGCAGATGCTGGGGATTCCGTTCGGCATCATTGATCTCTCTCTTGCGCCGACCCCCGCAGTCGGGGACAGCGTGGCGGAAATTCTGGAGGAGATCGGCCTGGAGTACGCGGGTGCGCCCGGGACGACGGCGGCACTGGCTATGCTGAATGATCAGGTGAAAAAAGGCGGCATCATGGCTTCCTCCTATGTAGGAGGATTGAGCGGCGCTTTCATCCCGGTCAGCGAGGACCAGGGTATGATCGACGCGGTACAGGCCAATGCGCTCACTCTGGAAAAACTGGAGGCGATGACCTGTGTCTGCTCCGTCGGCCTGGATATGATCGCCATCCCCGGAGATACGGCGGCCAGCACAATCTCCGGCATTATTGCGGATGAGATGGCCATCGGTATGGTGAACCAGAAAACAACTGCGGTTCGGCTCATCCCTGTGATCGGGAAAGGCGTTGGGGAGACGGCGGAGTTTGGCGGATTGCTTGGCTACGCGCCGATTATACCGGTCAACACCTGTTCCTGTGAGAAATTTATCAGCCGCGGCGGGCGGATTCCGGCGCCGGTGCACAGCTTTAAGAACTAAAAATAATCTGATGATGGGAGAAGTCAGCATGAATATTCTGATCACCGGCGCGCGGGGTATGGCAGGAACCGCCCTGACCGCCAATCTGAAAAATATACGGGATCATAAAAACCGCACAAGACCGGGGATACAGATAGACGGGATTTACGAGTACGATGTGGATTCAACGAGCCGGGAACTGGAAGAATATTGTAAAAAAGCGGATTTTGTCTTCCATCTGGCGGGTGTGAACCGGCCGGAGCACCCGGAGGATTTCATGAAGGGGAATTTTGGATTTACATCAGAACTGCTTGACACACTGAAAAAATATAAAAATACTGCTCCGATTATGCTGTCCAGTTCGATACAGGCGACCCTGTCCGGGCGCTTCGGCAGCTCTGAGTATGGCAGATCCAAGCTTGCCGGGGAGGAGTTGTTATTCTTTTACGCAAAGGAGACCGGTGCGAAGGTGGCAGTCTACCGTTTTCCGAATCTGATGGGGCATAGCCGTCCGAAGTATAATTCGGCTGTGTCTACTTTCTGCTGGGCTGTGGCGAACGGCGAGCCGTTTACCGTAAATGACAGGAACACGGAGCTGGAGCTGCTTTATATCGATGACCTGGTGGAGGGAATGTTTGACCTGCTGGAGGGCAGGGAACAGCACTGTGAGTTTGACGGTGTGGAGACTGTTCTCACCCCCGCGGGCCGTTACTGCTGCGTTCCCGTCACGCACAGGGTTACGCTTGGTGAGATTGTCGACCTGCTGGAGGAATTTCAGCGGCAGCCGGAGACACTGATGATGCCGAAGATGCCGGAGGGAAGTTTTGCAAAGAAGCTGTACAGCCTGTATCTGACCTATCTCCCGCCGGAGAAGTTCAAATACGAACTGAAGATGAACTGTGACGACAGGGGGAGTTTTACAGAGCTTGTGCACACGGCGGACTGCGGACAGGTCAGCATCAATATCAGCAAGCCCGGGATTACAAAAGGACAGCACTGGCATAACAGCAAGTGGGAACTGTTTATCGTCGTGGCCGGGCACGGCCTGATTCAGGAGAGGAATGCGGCGACCGGGGAGACGGCGGAATTTGAGGTGAGCGGGGATAAAATCGAGGCCGTTCATATGATTCCCGGATGGACACACAATATTATCAATCTGAGTGAGACGGAGAATCTGGTGACAGTGATGACCTGTAATGAGATTTTTAATCCCGGGAGGCCGGACACGTTTTATGAGCCGGTGTGAGAACGGGGAATTGTTGTGACAGTTCCTGACCCGGATAAACCGCAATACAAATTTTGCATTTTGAGCAAAAGATCGTCTGTAAGCGCCTGAGCGCATCTGAGCCGGTGATATGGATTTTGCGGAGAAGATGTGTCAGAATGAATTTTTCGGGAGGGTGCCGGATCAGAGCAGCAGAGGAGACATAGATGAAGACAGATTATACAGATATCAAATGGCAGGAGAACGGCAGGCTGAAGCTGCTGATTATTGTGGGCACCCGGCCGGAGATCATCCGCCTTTCAGCGACGATCGGCAAATGCCGTGTATATTTTGACACAATCCTGGCGCATACGGGCCAGAATTATGATTACAACCTCAACGGGGTGTTTTTCAGAGACCTGAAGCTGGCTGACCCGGAAGTATATATGGATGCTGTGGGGGACGACCTGGGAGCTACCGTCGGGAACATTATCAACTGCTCCTACAAGCTGATGAACCAGGTGAAGCCCGATGCTCTGCTGGTTCTGGGCGATACGAACAGCTGTCTCTCGGCCATCGCTGCAAAGCGGCTGCACATTCCGATTTTCCATATGGAAGCGGGGAACCGCTGCAAGGATGAATGTCTGCCGGAGGAGACTAACCGCCGGATTGTTGACGTTATCTCCGATGTGAATCTGGCGTATTCTGAGCACGCCCGGAAATATCTGCACGAGTGCGGATTGCCGAAAGAGCGCGTATATGTGACCGGATCTCCGATGGCGGAGGTGCTCAGAAGCAATCTGGGAGAGATAGAGAACTCCGATATTCATAAAAAACTGGGATTGGAAAAAGGAAAATATATTCTGCTTTCCGCCCACAGGGAAGAAAATATTGATACAGAAAAAAATTTCCGCTCCCTTTTCACGGCGGTAAACCGGATGGCGGAAAAGTATGACATGCCGATCCTCTATTCCTGTCACCCGCGTTCCGGGAAAAGACTGGAAGCATCCGGGTTCCGCCTGGATGATCGCGTCATCCGGCATGAACCGCTGGGATTCCACGACTATAACTGCCTGCAGATGAATGCTTTTGCCGTGGTTTCTGATTCCGGCACCCTGCCGGAGGAGAGCAGCTTCTTTACTTCCGCGGGGCATCCGTTCCCGGCGGTGTGTATCCGGACTTCCACGGAACGCCCGGAAGCTCTGGATAAGGCCTGTTTTATCCTTGCGGGGATTGATGAGACCAGCCTGCTGCAGGCGGTGGAGACGGCGGTGGAGATGAACCGTGCCGGTGATTACGGCATTCCCGTGCCGGATTACACGGAGGAGAATGTGAGCACTAAGGTGGTTAAAATCATCCAGAGTTATACCCGAGTGGTAGATAAGATGGTGTGGCGGAAATTCTGAAAACAGGCATACTATGGAGACAGCATACTATATTTTAAACGCACATCTTCCGGCTGAAACATGGCCTTACCTGCTGGCGGTTTTTGTTCTTGCTCTGAGTGTGGACAGGATTCGCGGCAGAGCCGGCCGCAACGGCCGATGCGGGAGAGTGTATGGGGAAAATCATGCAGGGCAGTTGTTGTCCTCTCACACGCTGTGCGTTGACGGAGAGCGCCGGAATGTGTGCGGGGGATGGGCTGATTCTGTTGTCCGCGCTCTTTTTGTCACTTACCTGATGGCAATTCTTTTTGCCACGCTGATCTTCCGCACGCCGGCCGGGAGTCTGTTTGAGATGCAGAGCATGAAAGCGGAGTGGGTGCCCCTGTGGTCCTGGTACGAGGTGATCGTGCATGGGGACAGGGAGCTGCGCCGGGAGATTCTGCTGAATATTATTCTGTTTATGCCCGCAGGCTTTCTCCTGCGGATTCTGTATCGTGTGAAGATAAAAGATGCGTTTCTGATGGGGCTTGCGTTTTCCGCTGTGATCGAAATTCTGCAGCTTGTCACCTGCCGCGGCCTGTTTGAGTGGGACGATATGCTGCACAACGGTCTTGGCTGTGCGATCGGGTGCTGTGCCGCGGTACTGGCGGGGAAAGTGTGGTCGAGGATGCACCGGGATTTCTGACCCGGATAAATCAGAATAGAATTATTACCGGTCTGTTCAGAAAATCGTTTGCAGGTGATTGATTTTGGATTGAATTCAATTTGAAGGTATGCTACTATTTTTGAGAGAAGAAGTCCGGAAGACATTCGGATCCCATCAGAATAAGACGTGGAAAAGAGCGAAAACCGAATGACTGCATGTGAATACACCATGCCGCATACATTAAGGATACGGCCTGAACCATACAAATTCATGAAGAAAATGAGGAGGAAATTTACATGGAGATGAAATCGATTGCAACACAGCTTTCCGCCAACGCCTATCCGGGCAGAGGCATTATTCTCGGAAAGACACCGGACGGCACAAAAGCTGCCGCCGCTTATTTTATCATGGGGCGGAGCGCGAACAGCCGCAACCGTATTTTTGTGACAGAGGGAGAGGGAATCCGCACGCAGGCCTTTGACCCCTCGAAGATGGAGGATCCCAGCCTGGTGATCTATGCGCCGGTGCGTGTGCTGGGCAACAAGACCATCGTCACCAACGGCGATCAGACCGACACGATTTTTGATCTGATGGACAGGCAGATGACATTCGAACAGTCCCTGCGCGGCCGGGAGTTTGAGCCGGACGGTCCCAATTACACGCCGCGCATTTCCGGTATTCTTCATATCGAGAACGGCAGCTACAGCTATGCGATGTCCATCCTAAAGAGCAACAACGGTAATCCGGAAGCCTGCAACCGCTATATGTTTGCATACTCCACGCCCATCGCCGGGGAGGCTCATTTTATTCATACCTATATGGGCGACGGCAGCCCGCTGCCGAGCTTTGAGGGCGAGCCGGAGCTGGTCGATGTCCTGGATGATATCGACGCCTACACTGACCTGCTGTGGACAAATCTGAACGAGGAAAATAAGGTATCCCTGTTTGTTCGTTACATAAACATTGCGGATGGAACATATGAGACCCGCATAATTAACAAGAATAAATAAATTGCAGATATGGTATGAATGATCATACGTAAATGAAACCGACAACGCAGGAAATTGTGCAACGGAATGTATAAATATATTCCCCGGTTTCACAATTTCCGTACCTGTCATATATAAGGATAAGGAGATAACCATGAACGAACTCGAATTAAAATACGGCTGCAACCCCAACCAGAAACCCTCCCGCATCTTTATGGCGGATGGCAGCGATCTGCCCATCAAAGTCCTCTGCGGCAAGCCGGGCTACATCAATTTTCTTGACGCGTTCAACGGCTGGCAGCTGGTCCGCGAGCTGAAGGCGGCTACCGGGCTTCCGGCGGCGACCTCCTTTAAGCATGTTTCCCCGGCCGGAGCGGCTGTGGGGCTCCCACTCACCGATGTGGAGAAAAAAATCTACTGGGTGGGAGAGGATAAAGGCGAGATGTCGGCTCTGGCCTGCGCGTACGCGAGAGCGAGAGGGGCGGACCGGATGTCTTCTTTCGGAGATTTTATTTCACTCTCCGATGTCTGTGATGAGGATACGGCGCTTCTGATCAAACCGGAAGTGTCGGACGGCGTCATCGCACCAGGCTACACACCGGAGGCGCTTGCCATTCTCTCCGCGAAGAAGAAAGGCAATTATAATGTAATCCAGATTGATCCGGATTACGCTCCTGCAGAGGTGGAGCACAAGCAGGTCTTCGGCGTCACCTTTGAGCAGGGCAGAAATGAGCTGAAGATTGACCGCGATTTTCTCGGCAATGTCGTGACGGAGAATAAGGAAATCCCGGACTCCGCGAAAATCGACCTGATTATCGCGCTGATTACATTGAAATATACCCAGTCCAATTCAGTCTGCTACGCGAAGGGCGGACAGGCCATCGGCATCGGCGCGGGGCAGCAGTCCCGGATTCACTGCACCAGACTGGCCGGGCAGAAAGCGGACAACTGGTATCTACGTCAGGCGCCGCAGGTTCTGAATCTCCCTTTTAAAGAGGGGATTAAGCGGGCGGACCGCGACAACGCGATTGACCTGTATATCGGCGATGAGTATATGGATGTCCTGGCTGACGGGGCATGGGAGAATGTATTTACGGAAAAGCCGCCTGTATTTACTGCTGAGGAGAAAAAAGCGTGGCTTGCCGGCAACACGGACGTGGCGCTGGGGTCCGACGCTTTCTTCCCGTTCGGCGATAACATTGAGCGCGCACACAAGAGCGGCGTGAAGTATGTAGCGGAGCCGGGCGGATCCATCCGCGACGACAATGTGATCGCAACCTGCAACAAGTATGGCATGGCGATGTGCTTTACCGGGATTCGTCTGTTCCATCATTAAGCTCAAGGGAAATCCGGAATTACTGCAGTTTGACAGAGAAATGCAAAGCAGGAGATTCTTATCTGCAGGAAATTCTCTGTTGCTTCTGCGATAGAATTGTGACAGTGAAAACGGAAATGCATAGGAATAATGCACAAAAATATCGACAGAAACTGTGCAATTTCTCCAAAATGCCGAATTAAGAAAAATTTTAGATTTTTTATTGACAATTTATTTTGAGAGGCATAAGATACAAAGTATCAAAGGCAAGGGTGCTGAGAAGATTATACTTCCGGTGCCTTTTCTTTTTGATTACTATGGCACAAAGGCGTGTGATCTGCTTTGCTGGCGGCAGATGACTCGCCTTTTTTCTTTGATGAGGATGTGAGTTGCGCGGATACGGATGGAAAGGATCTGATGCAGGGATCACACATTCCGCATAAGAAAAAAGTGCCGGGCTCAGATTACAGTGACTTTTCGGAGCGGTAACAGTTTGCAGTAAAATCTGTGGCTTTTATGTTCCGGGCAGTTGCAAATCATGTATGGATTCAGAAACAGGAAATTGAGGGGGACCGCTTATTGACCGTGTAAAACACGGCAAATATATGTCGGGAACTATACAGTTTTTAGTTTCGGGTCTCTGCAAATATCAACTAGGAGGTATGTTATGAGTCAGGAAATTATGACATTCGTAAGTGACAATGTATTTGGCGTATGGTTTCTGATCGGCGCCGCGCTGGTCTTCTGGATGCAGGCCGGTTTTGCCATGGTGGAGGCCGGATTTACGCGGGCCAAGAACACCGGCAACATTCTGATGAAAAACCTGATGGACTTCTGCATCGGTACCGTAATGTTCATCCTCATCGGTTTTTCACTGCTGTTGGGTGAGGATATCCTCGGATTTATCGGAAAACCGGGATTTGATATTTTTACCGCGTATGCGGATTTCAGCTTTTCCGATTTTGTTTTTAACCTGGTATTCTGCGCGACAACGGCGACCATCGTATCCGGCGCCATGGCTGAGAGAACCAGATTTTTATCCTACTGTGTATATTCCGCAGTCATCTCCGGTCTGATTTATCCGATCGAGGCTCACTGGATCTGGGGCGGCGGCTGGCTGGCACAGCTTGGCTTCCACGATTTCGCCGGATCCTGCGCGATTCATATGGTCGGCGGTGTCTGCGCCCTGATCGGTGCCTGGATGCTCGGTCCCCGTATCGGAAAGTTTACAAAAGATAAAGAGGGAAAAATTACCAAGGTTAACGCTATCCCCGGCCACAACCTGGCGCTGGGCTGCCTGGGCTGCTTTATCCTCTGGTTTGGATGGTATGGATTTAACGGCGCGGCGGCAACTTCCATCGATCAGCTTGGCTCCATTTTCCTTACCACAACAATTTCACCGGGTGTTGCGACGGTTGTGTGCATGATTTTTACCTGGTTAAAATACGGCAAGCCCGATGTCTCCATGTGTCTGAATGCTTCTCTGGCCGGTCTGGTTGCGATCACAGCTCCCTGTGATGTGACCGACGCAGCAGGCGCTCTTGTAATCGGCGCAGTTGCCGGCGTCCTGGTCGTATTCGGTGTGTGGCTTCTGGATTACAAACTGCATATCGATGACCCGGTCGGCGCGGTTGCGGTACATATGATGAATGGTATCTGGGGTACCATCGCAGTCGGATTGTTTGCCACTCCGTCAGCGCCCGGTTACTCTATTGCAGATAAAAATGGTGTGGAGATGGTCGGGTTGTTCTACGGCGGCGGTGTGAAGCTGCTGGGTCTCCAGTGCCTGGGTGTGGTTTCCGTGGCAGCCTGGGCGGCAGTTGCAATCACCATTACTTTCCTGGTAATCAAGGCGATCTTCGGTCTCCGTGTTACCGCTGAGGAGGAAATCATCGGTCTGGATGAGACAGAGCACGGTCTGGCAAGCGCTTACGCGGACTTTGCCCTCACCTCCAGCATCAACAACTTCTCCTCGCACCTGCCGCTGGATCTTCCGGCGGATGCGGTTCCGATGGATGAGGCTGTTCCGGTTCAGGTCCGCACGCCGGATCCGAACATTGCCACCGGCAGCGACGTGAGCATCACGAAGATTACGATCTTTGCAAAGCAGAGCCGTTTCGACGCCCTGAACGAGGCAATGTCCCAGATCGGTATCACCGGCATGACCGTGACCAACGTCCTGGGCTGCGGCGCACAGCGCGGCAAGACCAACACCTACCGTGGCGTCCCGATGGAGATGAACCTTCGCCCGAAAATTCAGGTCGATATCGTGGTCAGCAAGGTATCCCCGCGGTTTGTCATTGACACAGCCAAGAAAGCGCTGTATACCGGCCATGTAGGCGACGGCAAGATCTTCGTCTATAATGTCGAAAACGCGATCCGGATCAGCACCGGAGCCGAGGGCTACGACGCATTGCAGGATTAGGGTCAGACCCGGTAAAAAATAAAAAGTATAAGAATTTTACAAATAGAAAAACTCTTCGCTTAGCGGGGAGTTTTTCTTGTGTAGAGTTTGCCAAAATAAATGTGGAAGATATTGTTTTTACATGATATAATCTATGATGCATGAGGAGAGATGACAATGTTATGTATGAAATGTGGTGCTAATGCTGAAAAAGGATATACTACATTTCCGTTATTGATTATTCGAAAGTGGCTTAGGAGGCAGGTTATGGAAACAAAAACAATTGAAGTAAAGCTGACAAATTATAAGGGCGTGGAAGTGCAGAAGCGCGAAGTCAGCGTGACACCGGAGGAGATTCAGTCTGAGATGGAGCGCGCCCGCACCTACGCGTCCACTACAGTGGATAAGGCTGATGGAACCGCAGTTATGGGAGACCAGGCGGTCATTGATTTTGTCGGCTACATTGACGACGCGCCCTTTGAGGGCGGCGACGGGACGGATTACCCGCTGACGCTGGGTTCCAATACCTTTATTCCCGGCTTTGAGGAGCAGCTGGTCGGCGCGAAGGTCGGAGAACAGGTGGATGTAAAAGTGCCGTTTCCGGAAAATTACCACGCGAAAGAGTATGCCGGACGCGATGCGATTTTTAAAGTGACGGTCAAGGCGCTTCGCTCCACCCTGGTGCCGGAGCTTACCGATGCGGTGGTGGCGAAGATTTCTCCCTGCAAGACGGTGGATGAGTTCCGGGATTATGTGGAAAAGCAGATCCGGGAGTTTAAGGCGGATCAGATTCTCCAGGAGAAAGAAAATGAGGCGCTCACCAAAGTGGTGGAGGGTTCCGAAATCAATGTTCCGCAGGAACTGATCGAAGAGCGCGCGGCTATTTTAAAAAACAATCTGCTTGTTCAGCTGCAGAACAGCGGCAACACACTGGAGGCTTATCTGGATTACAACAATCTGACAGAGGAAATGTACAACTCTTATGTGAGCAGGGACGCACTCAATATGTTAAAGGG